>JAJQCL010000230.1:970-18666 GCA_021202715.1 Lachnospiraceae bacterium | reverse complement strand
GAGATCTTCTCCTTGATGCCCTGATCCATGGGGTGCTCCGTGCGGCAGACGATGAGGTCGGGCTGAATGCCCATGCCCTGCAGCTCCTTGACGCTGGCCTGCGTGGGCTTGGTCTTCATCTCACCGGAGGCCTTCAGGAAGGGGATGAGCGTGACATGGATCAGCATGGCATTGTGCGGCCCCACCTCGTGCATGAACTGGCGGATGGCCTCGAGGAAGGGCTGACTCTCGATGTCGCCGACCGTGCCGCCGACTTCGATGATGGCGATCTCTGTCTGCTCGGCATCGTCATTGGCATAAAAACGGCTCTTGATCTCATTGGTGATGTGGGGGATGACCTGCACCGTGCCTCCGCCGAAATCGCCCCGGCGCTCTTTGGAGAGGACGGACCAGTAGACCTTGCCGGTGGTCACGTTGGAATTTTTGGTCAGATTCTCATCGATAAAGCGCTCATAGTGTCCCAGATCGAGGTCGGTCTCCGCCCCGTCGTCGGTGACGAAAACTTCCCCGTGCTGCACCGGGTTCATTGTGCCTGGGTCGATGTTGATGTAGGGATCAAACTTCTGCATGGTGACCTTGTAGCCGCGGGCTTTCAGCAGACGGCCCAGAGAAGCGGCTGTGATGCCCTTCCCCAGACCGGAGACGACACCGCCTGTGACAAATACGTATTTTACCGACATGAATGCATCCTCCTCGTATGGCGTTCAAAATCTTCAATAACAAATACCCAGTATATGATGATACCACGGATTGCTCCGCGCGGAGGCGCTCTCGCAATCCTAACAACATTCGAAATCCGCTCATTTTGGCCAATATATTGGCCAAAATGGCTACTTTCTCATGTTGTTGCGGGACCCAAGGTCAGGAATTGGAACGCACACCCGAAGGGCGTACCTTGTGTAAGCGTTCCATTCCTGACCTTTTGTCCCTTGTATCATATAATACTTCGCCCGCAAAATCCAGAACGATTTGTAAAAATTTCATAGATTTTCATGAAAACTTCCGAATCTGTTGCTTGATTTATTGATACACGAACCTTATACTATAATCACGTGCGTTCTCTGTACGTAAGAGAAGGAGATAAAGCCTGCATGGATAATAATACAAATCGCAATCAGAATCAGAATCAAAATCCAAATGATCCGAAAAAACCGAGCTTTATGCAGATGGTGGTCATCGCCATGGTGACGCTGTTCTGCGTTTCCCTGATCAGCCGCTACTCGACCACAGCCAATTCCACGGAGCTGACGTATAATGAGCTGATGCAGGTCATTCAGACGGAGAATGTGGAGAGCGTTGTCATCAACGAGACGTACAATAAGATCACGGTGACGATCAAGCCCTCTGAGACCAGCGATTATACGGAGGAATACTATTCTGCGATCGTGGGCGATGAGGTCGAGGAGATCAAGGAGATCCTGGCGAGCCGGGATGATATCGAACTGTCGGGGACCGTGATCGAGCAGACCTCCTGGCTGATGGAACTGCTGATCTATATGATCCCGGTGCTCCTGGTCTGGGGCGTCTTCATGTTTATGATGAGACGGAGCGGCGGCGCAGGCGGCGGTATCATGGGCGTCGGCAAGAGCAACGCCAAGATGTATATGCAGAAGGAGACCGGCGTGACGTTTCAGGATGTGGCCGGGCAGGATGAGGCGGAGGAGTCTCTGGTTGAAATTGTGGACTTCCTGCACAATCCCGGCAAATATTCGGAGATCGGCGCCAAGCTGCCGAAGGGCGCTCTTCTGGTGGGCCCTCCCGGCACCGGCAAGACGCTGCTGGCGAAAGCCGTGGCCGGTGAGGCCAAGGTGCCCTTCTTCAGTCTGGCGGGCTCCGATTTCGTGGAAATGTTCGTCGGCGTGGGCGCATCAAGGGTGCGTGATCTGTTCAAGCAGGCGCAGCAGCATGCTCCCTGTATTATCTTTATCGATGAGATCGATGCCATCGGCAAGAGCCGTGATACCCGCTTCGGCGGCAACGACGAGCGGGAGCAGACGTTAAATCAGCTGCTGTCTGAGATGGATGGCTTTGATTCCAACAAGGGTGTGTTCATCCTCGCAGCCACGAACCGGCCGGAGGTGCTGGATCCGGCGCTGACCCGGCCCGGCCGTCTGGACCGGCGGATCATCGTGGACAAGCCGGATCTGAAGGGCCGTGTCGCCGTGCTGCAGGTGCATGCGAAGAATGTGCGTATGGATGACTCGGTGAATCTGGAGGAGATCGCCCTGGCTACCTCGGGCGCTGTGGGTTCCGATCTGGCGAATATGATCAACGAAGCTGCGATCCTGGCGGTGAAGAATAAGCGTCGCTATGTGACGCAGGCCGACCTGTTTGAATCGGTGGAGGTCGTCATCGCCGGTAAGGAGAAGAAGGACCGTATCATGAATGACCGCGACAAGCGGATGGTTGCTTACCATGAGGTCGGACATGCTCTTGTCACGGCGCTGCAGAAAGATGCGGATCCGGTGCAGAAGTTCACGAGCGTGCCGCGGACCAGGGGTTCTCTGGGCTATGTGATGCAGACGCCGGAGGAGGAGAAGTTCCTCATGACCAAGGCAGAGCTGGAGGCGGAGCTGGTTACGCTGATGGCCGGGCGTGCCGCGGAGGAGATCTTCTTTGATTCTGTTTCGACCGGTGCTTCCAATGACATCGAGAAGGCGACGAAGACAGCGCGCGCCATGGTGACCCGCTACGGCATGAGCGAGGAATTCGGGCTGATGGGGCTGGAGACCGTCGAGGGACAGTATCTGGATGGCCGTGCGGTGCTCAACTGCGGCGACGCGACGGCTGCCAAGATCGATGACGTGGTGGAGGAGATGCTGAAAACTGCCTATGAGAAGGCAAAGCAGATCCTTTCGGAGAACAAGGACGCCATGCACCGCATCGCGGATTACCTGATCAGGCAGGAGACCATCACCGGCAAGGAGTTTATGAAGCTGCTCCATGAGGTGCAGGCGGATCGCCGCCGCTGGGAGGAGAACGCCCGGCTGACGCAGGCGGGACAGGCGGCGGAAACGGGCGAACAGCCCGCGGAGAATCCGGAAGCCCCGCATGCGAACGGCAGTGAGGGAACCGGGGAAGCCGCAAAGGACGGCGATCCGGGAGAACCCGGGGCGCATACTCTGTAAAAGATAAATATTTGCATTAAATAGTAAAGACGCTTTCCTGTGCGATGGATACACACAGGAGGGCGTCTTTTTTGCACAGGGTTGCGCAGGGCGTTTTCCGACTGACGCAGGACGCAGTCCGTGCAGCGAATAAGAGGCGAAGAAATTTGCCGTCTACTCAATTGCTTCTTTTTCGGGTTTTGGCGTTCTGTATCAGTTGGCGCCGTTGGTTTCATAAATTCAGGTCACTCCCAGATCGGTTTATCCGTCTGCTCCTGTTGGATTTTCTGGCGGAACTCGGCGGGAGTACAGCCGATTTGCTCACGGAACAACTTGGTAAAGTGAGCCTGATTCTGATAGCCGACCGTATAAGTGATATCGGCAATGCTCATATTTGTTTTCTGCAGGAGAATGATGGCCTGCGTGATGCGAAAATAAATGATGTAGTTGATGGGGGAGAGCCCGCAGGACTTCTTAAAGAGCCGGTTCAGATGGACCGGACTGATGCCGAAGCGGTGGGAGAGTTCATCCAGTGTCAGCTTCTCGTTGTAGTGCTCGGCGATAAAGGTTAATACATCCTGAATCATGATCCGCGAGCGGGTAACGGGGGTGATGTGGTGGTCAAGCGCCACCTGACGGATGCGCATCAGCATCCCATAGAGGATCGCCTGAAAGGTGGCGTCGGCACAGTTGTCGGAGGCGTCGAGCTGCCGCCGCAGTGCCTGGCAGCCGGAGAGAAGGAAAGAGAAATCCTCCTCCAGCGGGATGACGGAGCAGTCGAGCTCCCGGAAAAACACGGACAGCTCGCAGTCCTCCCGGTCTGTGGGGATGCCGAGACTGTAATAGCACAGCGGGTCCGCCTTTTCGCTGGAATAGTAGTGCAGAATTTTAGGCGGGACAATGCAGACATACCCACGGTGCAGTGGGATTTGCTGATTTCCCACGTTGAGATATCCGTGCCCTGACTGGACAAAGACCAGCTCCGCGGAGTGCTGATGAAGGTGCCAGAAAAAGTACCAGTTGGGAATATAATCCATATAGCTGAAATGATGGATGGCCGTGAAGGGCGGCGGGAGCAGGTTGCTCCCTGCGTTCTGAGGCGGCTCTCGAAAATCAATGTTCCACATAGCATTTCCTCTCTGGTGTAAAAAAATGAAAGTTTTCACAGTCTGATTATAATGCCTGGGAAAGGAAATGGCAAGATGCAATCAGGGAATGAAAAGATTGCAATAAAATAACTTCTTGTAAAACGAAAATAGTAAAAAAAACGGGTAAGATTGAAATAGTCTGTGGAAGCATAGATGATTGAAAATGTTAAAAAGAATGTGATATCCTCTTCGTGAAGGCAGAGGGAGGTGTACAGCCCGCATGCCGGAACGGGGGAGGGCGGATCGGGCGGAGAGGCCAACGCCATACCCGCCCTGCAGCCCATCATTACAATAGGAGGAGAAACTCAATGACATTTCAAATGGTTTTAGTGTTGCTGGTCTTCGTATTTATCTGCGTATCGATCAGCTCAAGCAAGATTCCCACAGAGCTGGGGTGTCTCGCATCGATTACAGTCCTCTGGCTGGCCGGTATCCTCAGCACGGATGAGGCCTGGGGCAACTTCGTGGGCAACACGGTCATTTCCATGATCGGTATGATCATCCTGGGCGGTGCCCTGCAGAAAACCAGTCTGCTGGGAATGATCGCCAACGCGCTGACTAAGATGAAGGGCGGCGACCGCGTGATGGTGGCGGCTGCCATGCTGTTTCCCTTCCTGATGTGTCAGTTCACCGGTTCAACGGTGGCGCTGATCGTTTGCCTGCCTCTGCTGGCCACGATGGCGGAGACCTCTCATGTTCCGAAAGCGCGGCTGATCTTACCCGCTGCTCTGGGTGCTCAGCTGGGAATCGGCTTCTTCCCCATCGGCATGAGCACCGTCCTCTTCCTGCAGAAGAATGAGTTCCTGTCGAATTTGGGAAGCACAGAGTCCATGAAGATCTACGATATCTGCCTGTCCCGTATCCCCGGCGCTGTCATCGCCATGCTCTTTGTTATCCTGATCGGCTACAAGCTGCTGCCGAAGGGAGACGATGTGGTCATCGTGGAGGATGCGCGGATGGAGTCCAAGCTGACCTCGACTCTTCCCAAGTGGAAAGAGAATGCCGTGTATGTGATCTTCGTGGTTGCCATGGTGGCGATGTTCTTTAATGATTCTCTGGGACTGACGGCAGGTCAGATCTCTGTGGTCGCAGCTCTGGCAGTTGTCATTCTCGGTGTTATGGACGGCAAGGACGTCACGGGCGGCCTGATTCACAGCCCGATCGTCATGGTGGCCTGCATGCTGTCTCTGGCGACAGCGCTGACAAACAGCGGCGCGGCAGATCTGATCTCCGGCGCGATCGGCAATCTCATCGGCTCCGCCAGCAATATGACCGTTGTGGTGGCTGCTTTCTTCCTGATCTGCTCCATCCTGACACAGTTCATGGAGAACGGCGGTCTGGTCAATGTCCTGACCCCTCTGGCTATTCTGGCCTGCATGAACAGCGGCATCAGCGCTCTGCCTGTTATCTGCGCTCTGGAGCTGTCCTCCATCACCGCTATCATGACTCCTATGGCTTCCGGTACGGCTGCTGCTGCCTTCGGCGCTGGGAAATATTCGATCAAGGATGCCGTGAAGTTCGGCCTTCCGGTGGTGATCATCGAGATGGTCGTGTCCGTGATCTGGATGCCGATCTATTTTGGATTCTAGGAACCAGCCAACCGATGTCTGCTTCAACAGGCAGGCTTTCCATGCCGGTTTGATCCGGATGGAGGAAGGATGTATTGAGATAATGAATGATCGCTTGAAATGGAAACCTGACGGCGGCCGGACGGAGACGCTGGAACTGAAAGGACAGTCTGTTACATATCGGGCCTTTCGGAATATTCCCTATGTGGAACATCCGGTCTGCCCGGAACATCAGAAGATGAATATCTTTGTTCCGGAAGAATATTTCCGCGGCGAAAGTGTCAACGGCCTGACCGTGGAGACGGCGCCGATCTTCCTGCCCAATGCGGTGGGCGCTTACGCCGCCGGGCGGGCGGATGCGCCGGGGATGAACTTTCGGTCCTGGGGCCGGGATCAGATCAACGCCCTCTTCGTGGCGCTGCAGAAGGGCTTCGTGGTGGCGGCACCGGCCAGCCGCGGGCGTAACTCCGTAAAGGAAAGCGGCGAGACGGCCGGGGCTGCGCCGGCCTGTATCGTGGATCTCAAGGCGGCGGTCCGTTTCCTGCGGCACAACCGTGACGTGATTCCGGGAAATACAGAGCGCATCATCAGTGACGGCACCAGCGCCGGCGGCGCCCTGTCGGCCCTGCTGGGCGTCAGCGGAAACAGCGCCGATTATGAACCGTATCTGCGGGAGATCGGTGCCGCCGAAGAGCGGGATGATATCTTCGCTGCTATCTGCTTCTGCCCGATCATGAATCTGGAGCATGCGGACATGGCCTATGAATGGCTGCTGGATGGGCTGAATGATTATCACTCTCTTCGCTTCCGCGTGAATGAAGAGGGGACTGTGGTCGGCGAGCCCTATGCGGGAACTCTGACGCCGGAGCAGGAGCAGGCGTCCCGGGAGCTGCGTGCCATGTTCGTGGAGTATGTGAATGGTTTGCATCTGTGCGTGAACGGGACGCAGGAACTTTCGCTGGATGCGCAGGGTGACGGCACATTTAAGGACAACCTGGTGCGCTATCTGATGGCATCCGCGCAGCGAGCGCTGGATGAGGGGGCAGACCTCTCTGCCGCACCGTATGTCACGGTGGAAGGGAACCGTGTGACTGGATTCGATCTGCGGGCGCACATGGAGCGGCTGCAGAGAATGAAGCCGGTACCGGCCTTTGACGACTGGGAAGGCATTTCTGCGGAGAATGAGCTCTTCCAGACGGAGACAGAGCGATTCCGGCACTTTACGGAATTCGGGCTGGCGCATGATACGGGCGGAAGGAGCCTGGCGGAACCGGAACTGATTCATGTCATGAACCCCATGGAGTATGCGGACGGACAGAACTCGGATGTGGCGCGCCATTTCCGGATTCGTTACGGAACAACGGACTGCCACACCTCCTGGGCGATTCCCATGATCTTCGCGGAGACACTGAAACAGAAGGATCCTTCTCTGGATGTGGATTTCCAGCTTGCGTGGGATAAGTCTCACTGCGGCGATTACGACATGGACGACATGTTCGCCTGGGCGAAGGAGATCTCACTGGCAGACTGAACCGGAAAAATCTGTGTACTATAGCGGTACATCCATATTCTGGTGAATGACAATTGACAACTGACGTTTTTTCGTTTTTCAGCGACGCCCCCGGGCCTTCTCCCCGGGGGCTTTTTCCGTTGAGAATCCCGTCAAAAAGCGGTATACTGTTTGTGACGGATTATGAAGCAGCCTCGCACAGAAAACGGAAATGGCTGGCTGTGCAGAGAGCATTTGGAATGAAGAGTGGCTATGGAATTCAATTTACAGGAAGAACTGAAGAAGCTGCCGGACCGGCCGGGGGTGTATCTGATGCACGACGCCTCGGACCGGATCATTTACGTGGGGAAGGCCGTGGTTCTGAAGAACCGGGTGCGCCAGTATTTCCAGAAGGGAACGAACAAGTCGCCGAAGGTGCAGCGGATGGTGTCGCAGATCGCCTGGTTTGAGACGATCGTCGTCGATTCGGAGGCGGAGGCACTGGTGCTGGAGTGCAACCTGATCAAGGAGCACCGCCCCAAATACAATACGATGCTGAAGGACGACAAGGGTTATCCTTACATCCGGGTGACGGTGGAGGAGGAGTTTCCGCGGATTATGCTGGCCAGACGCGCGAAACGGGACGCTTCGAAATACTATGGGCCCTTCGTCAGTGCCGGGGCGGTGCGCGATACGATCCGGCTGACACATCGGCTCTTCCGCATTCGGGACTGCAGCCGGAAGCTGCCGGAGGATACGGGGAAGGAGCGGCCCTGTCTGAACTATCATATTCACCCGTGCGACGCGCCCTGTCAGGGCTGGATTACGCCGGAGGCCTATGCAGAGAATATTCGCAAGGCGCAGAGCTTCCTGGGAGGAAACTACGAGCCGCTGATCAAGCAGCTGGAGGAGAAGATGCAGGCGGCCGCGGAGGCGCTGGATTTTGAAACGGCGGCGTCGTACCGGGAGCTGCTGTTCAGTGTGCGGAAAATGGATGAGCAGCAGAAGATGACGGAGAATACCCGGGACAATCGGGATGTGATCGCTCTGGCCGCCGAGGGGGCGGATGCCATCGTACAGGTCTTCTTCGTCCGGGAGGGCAAGCTGATCGGCCGGGATCATTTTCATGTGCAGGTGGCGGAGGGAGACGGGAAGGTGCAGATCCTGCAGGATTTCGTCAAACAGTTTTATGCGGGAACTCCCTTTATTCCCGGAGAGCTCTTTCTGCCGGATGCCTTGCCGGAGGGCGAGTCGATCGCGGCCTGGCTGTCGGCGAAGAGCGGTCATAAGGTGACGCTGACTGTGCCCCGGCGGGGAGAAAAGCACCGCCTCATGGAGCTGGCGGAGCAGAACGCCGGGCTAATTCTCTCGCGGGACCGTGAGAGGGTGAAGCGGGAGGAGGCGCGGACGCTGGGTGCGGTCCGCCAGCTGGAGGACCTGCTTGGTCTGGCGGGACTGGTGCGTATGGAGGCCTATGACATTTCCAATATCTCCGGCTTCGAGTCGGTGGGTTCCATGGTCGTCTACGAGAAAGGAAAGCCGAAACGCAGCGATTATCGCAAATTTAAGATCAAATGGGTGCAGGGGCCGAGCGATTATGCCTCCATGGAGGAGGTGCTCACGCGGCGTTTCTCCCACGGCCTGGAGGAGCAGCGGATCCTGCGGGAACGGGGGATGGAGGACGAATACGGCAGCTTCACCCGTTTCCCGGATCTGCTTCTGATGGACGGCGGGCGCGGCCAGGTGAACGTGGCCGAGGAGGTGCTGGCACGGATGGGGCTTTCCATCCCGGTCTGCGGGATGGTGAAGGATGACAACCACCGGACGCGGGGGCTGTATTTCCGCAATCAGGAGCTGCCGATCGACCGGCACAGTGAGGCATTTCAGCTGATCACGCGGATTCAGGATGAGGCGCACCGCTTCGCCATCGAATATCACCGCAGCCTGCGGGGCAAGGCGCAGGTTCATTCGATCCTCGACGACATCGACGGGGTGGGACCGGCGCGCCGGAAAGCGCTGATGCGGGAGTTTCAGACGCTGGACGCGCTGCGGGAGGCGTCGGTGGACGATCTGGCCCGGATCCCGGAGATGAACCGTCCCGTGGCGCGCACGGTGTATGCGTTTTTTCACGACGGAGAAATCCCGGAAGAGTAGCCAGAACCGGCAATTTATGGTATACTGGAAACGGTACTGTGTATTTTTGGAACGCACTGAATACGGACATGCGCGGGGCGCTCTGCATAGAGGGGCGTGGCCGGGATATATATAAAAAGATTCAGGAGAAGAAGACGGGAGGATCAACGTGGAAGGAATCAGTTTAAGCCAGGTGGCGATGGATATGAATCTGCGGCATCTGAATCCGGAGGTGGACATCGAAGGGGTGCGGGTGACGCACTGGGATGTCAACCGGCCGGCCCTGCAGATGGCGGGATTTTTTGAGCATTTTGATGCGGACCGGATGCAGTTTATCGGAAATGTGGAGATGGCGTATCTGCGGACGCTGACCCGGGAGAGGAAGAATGAGGTGTTCCGGATGCTGTTTTCCCGGAACGTCCCCTGTCTGGTGTATTGCCGGGATCATTTGCCGGATGAGGAAGTGATCGGCCTGGCCGATGAGTATGAGGTGCCTCTTTTCGCCTCCCACTGTTTTACCTCGGACGTCTACGCCCGGGTGCTGCGGTATCTGCAGGAGAAGCTGGGACCGACGCAGACGATCCACGGCGTGCTGATGGACGTGGCCGGTGTGGGAATCCTCATTACCGGTGAGAGCGGTATCGGCAAGAGTGAGGCGGCCCTGGAGCTGATCAAGCGCGGGCACCGGCTGGTGGCTGACGATGCGGTGGAGCTGCATCGTGTCAACGACGCTGAGATCGTGGGGCGGGCGCCGGCCGTTACCAAGCACTTCATTGAGCTGCGGGGCATCGGAATCATCGATGTGAAGGCGCTGTTCGGCGCCGAGAGTGTCAAGGACGAGCAGAAAGTCGATATGGTGATCGTTCTGGAGGACTGGAACAAGGATAAGACTTATGATCGTCTGGGGTCGCAGGAGGAATATGTGAAGTACCTGGGCAATAAGATTCTCAGCTGCCGGATCCCGATCCGGCCCGGCCGGAATGTGGCGATCATCGTGGAAGCGGCGGCGGTCAATTTCCGGCAGAAGGAGATGGGCTACGACGCCAAGGAGGAGCTGTACAAGAGAGTACAGAACAATATGCTGAAGGGAATTGAGAGCTGATGACGAGAGCGATCAGGGAGTGCAGCGGCGGAACGGAGGGCCTGGCGCGTCTGCGGACGGCCGCCGGAGATTCCGCGGTGCGCGAGCAGGAGCCCATGTCTCTTCATACGACCTTTCAGGTGGGCGGTCCGGCGGATTTCTTCATCGAACCGGAGAGCCCGGCGGCGCTGGCGGAGATGCTTGACATCTGTCGGGAGGAGGGGATTCCCTTTGTCGTTCTGGGACGGGGCAGCAATGTTCTGGTCGGCGACGGAGGCTACCGCGGCGTCATCTTTCACATCGGGGACGCCCTGTCCCGCATCCGGCGGGAGGGGTGCGAGATCGTTGCGGAGGCGGGAATCACCCTGTCGGCGCTGGCCCGCTTCGCCCGACAGGAAGGCCTGTCCGGTCTGGAGTTTGCCGGAGGCATTCCCGGGTCTCTGGGAGGCGCGCTGTTCATGAATGCCGGAGCCTACGGCGGCGAGATGCGGGATGTGGTGCGGGAAGTGCTGATCCTGACGGAGATCGGGGAGGCGCGCTGGATGCCGGCGGAGGAGCTGGCGCTCGGCTATCGGACCAGTCGTCTCCAGACAGAGGGGCTGATCGCGCTGGCGGCCCGGATGGAGCTTGTGCCCGGAGATTCGGAGGAGATCCAGGAGCGCATGGCGGATTTCGCGAAGCGGCGGCGGAGCAAACAGCCGCTGGAATATCCCAGTGCGGGCAGTACGTTCAAACGGCCGCCGGGGTATTTTGCCGGGAAGCTGATCGAGGACGCCGGTCTCGCAGGCTATGCCGTCGGCGGCGCCTGCGTGTCGGAGAAGCACTGCGGTTTTGTCATTAACCGGGACCATGCGACAGCCGCGGAGATCCTTCAGGTCTGCCGCGATGTGGCGGCCGAGGTGGAACGGCAGACGGGCGTGGTGCTGGAGCTGGAGGTCCGCTGTCTGGGGGAATTTTAAATGTCCTTTTCACAGGAAATCAAAGAAGAACTGGCGGGACAGACGAGTCCGGCAAGACATTGTCAGCTGGCTGAGCTGGCCGCGCTGGTCGGCGCCTGCGGCGTTTATGGGATCCGGCAGGACGGAGCTGTCGTTCTGGCGCTGCAAAGTGAAAATATTCTGGTGATCCGCAAGGCGGCCCGGCTGCTGCGCCGGGCCTTTCGCATACAGCCGGAGGTCTCTGTATACGGCAACGGCGACTGGCGCAAGGGCCGCCTGTATACACTGGCGATTCCTACGCCGGAGGCGGCCGGTCAGGTGTTGAAAGCGGTGAAATATCTGTCCCAGAACGGCGTGCTCCGGGAATTGTCTCTTCCGGCCAATGGCCTGCTGCTGCAGCAGACCTGCTGCCGACGCGCCTTTATCCGCGGCTGCTTCCTGGCTTCCGGATCGATCAGTGATCCCCGCAAATCCTATCATTTCGAGATCGTCTGCGGAACGCCGGAGCGGGCGGAGCAGGTGCGGGACGCCATCCGTTCCTTTGAGGTGGATGCGAAGATCGTCGCACGCAAGAAGTCGTGGGTGGTTTATGTCAAGGAGAGCGACGGCATCGCCGATATGCTTAATGTCATGGAAGCGCACCGTGGACTGATGAATCTGGAGAATATCCGCATTCTCCGGGGCATCAGCGGCCATGTGAACCGCTCTGTCAACTGCGAAACGGCGAACCTGAACAAGACGGTGTCGGCTTCGGTGGAACAGATCCGCGACATCGAAAAGATACAGAAAACGATCGGTCTGGGCAGTTTGCCGGATTCCTTGCGGGAGATGGCGGAGGTGCGTCTGGAGTATCCGGATCTGCCGTTAAAGGAGCTGGGAGAGCATCTGAACCCGCCGGTGGGGAAGTCCGGCGTGAATCACCGGCTGCGCAAGATCAAAGCGATCGCTGAAGAGTTGTAACAGAACCCTGGCCGGAGCCGGGGCGGCAGGAACAGGAAACCGCTGCCTGACGGCACAGCGCGCACGGAACAGGATCAGAGAGAAACACGGAGGAAAGACACGATGGCCTTCACCCACCTTCACGTACACACAGAATACAGTCTGCTGGACGGTTCCAGCAAGATCTCGGAGATCGCCGCCCGCGCGAAGGAGCTGGGCATGGACAGTCTGGCGATCACCGATCATGGCGTGATGTACGGCGTGATCGATTTTTATAAGGCCTGCCGCAAGGAGGGCATCAATCCCATCCTGGGCTGCGAGGTTTATGTGGCGCCGGGCTCCCGCCTGGACCGTGAGCCGGGGGCGGGGGAGGACCGGTATTTCCATCTGGTGCTGCTGGCGGAGAACGATCAGGGCTATCATAACCTGATGAAGATCGTCTCGAAGGGTTTTATCGACGGTTTTTACTATAAGCCGCGGGTGGATCTGGATGTGCTGCGTGAATATCATGAGGGGATTATCGCCCTGAGCGCCTGTCTGGCCGGGGAGGTGGCAAAGCTCCTCGCCCGGAATCAGTATGAGGAGGCCTGTGCGGCGGCGCGGCGGTATGAGGAGATCTTCGGGAAGGGAAATTATTTCCTGGAGCTGCAGGATCACGGAATTTCCACGCAGAAAACGGTGAATGCGGGGTTGCTGCGCATGAGTGAGGAGCTGGAAATTCCTCTGGTGGCGACCAACGATACGCATTATATTTACGCGGACGATGCCGAGGCGCACGATATCCTTCTGTGCCTGCAGACCGGAAAGAAGCTGGCGGATGAGAACCGCATGCGCTATGAGGGCGGTCAGTATTATCTCAAGTCCGAGGAGGAGATGCGGGCGCTTTTTCCCTACGCGCCGCAGGCCCTCGAGAACACGCACCGTATCGCGGAGCGCTGCCATGTGGAGATCGAATTCGGCGTGCCGAAGCTGCCGCATTTCGATGTGCCGGAGGGCTATGACTCCTGGACCTATCTGAATCATCTCTGTCAGGAAGGGATGGCGAAGCGCTATCCGCAGGACGACGGCTCGGTACGAAATCAGCTGGAGTATGAGCTGGGGGTCATCCGCAGGATGGGGTATGTGGATTATTTCCTCATTGTCTGGGATTTCATCCACTATGCGAAAGAGCGTGACATCGCGGTGGGCCCGGGGCGCGGCTCGGCGGCCGGGAGCGTGGTCGCCTACTGTCTGGAGATCACCGACATCGATCCCATCCGCTATCAGCTCCTGTTCGAACGTTTCCTGAACCCGGAGCGGGTCAGTATGCCGGATATCGACGTGGATTTCTGCTTCGAGCGCCGGGGCGAGGTCATCGACTATGTGACGCGCAAATACGGCGCCGACCGGGTGGTGCAGATCGTGACTTTCGGAACGCTGGCGGCCCGGGGCGTGGTGCGGGATGTGGGCCGGGTCATGGATCTGCCCTATGCGCTCTGCGACCAGATCGCCAAGATGATTCCCAAGGAGCTGAACATCACCATCGAGCAGGCAATCCAGAAGAGTGCCGATCTGCGGAAAGCGATCGCCGAGGATGAGCGCGTGGCGAAGCTCATCGAGATGTCGAAACGTCTGGAGGGGCTGCCGCGCCATACCTCCATGCACGCGGCGGGCGTCGTCATCGGTCAGCGGCCCATGGATGAGTTCGTGCCGCTGTCACGCTCTTCGGACGGCCAGTTGACGACGCAGTTTACGATGACAACCATCGAGGAACTGGGCCTTTTGAAAATGGATTTCCTCGGTCTGCGCACGCTGACGGTGATTCAGAATACTGTGAAAATGCTGGCGCGCCGGGGGAAGCACATTGATATCAGTAAGATCGATTTCGATGACCGCAAGGTCTATGAGTCACTGGGAACCGGGAAAACGGACGGCGTGTTCCAGCTTGAGAGCGCGGGGATGAAGAGCTTCATGAAGGAGCTCAAACCGATGAATCTGGAGGACGTGATCGCCGGCATTTCCCTGTACCGGCCGGGCCCGATGGATTTCATTCCTCAGTATATCCGCGGCAAGAATAATCCCCGGGCGGTGACCTACCACTGCCCGCAGCTCGAACCCATCCTCAAGCCCACCTATGGCTGTATCGTTTATCAGGAACAGGTCATGCAGATCGTCCGCGATCTGGGCGGTTACACGCTGGGCCGCAGCGACCTCGTGCGCCGCGCCATGAGCAAGAAGAAGCAGGACGTGATGAAGCGCGAGCGCCAGAATTTCATTTATGGAAATGAAGCCGAGGGCGTTCCCGGCTGTGTGGCGAATGGGATTTCCGCGGAGGTGGCCAGCCAGATCTACGACGAGATGATGGATTTTGCCAAATATGCCTTCAACAAATCGCACGCAGCCTGCTATGCGGTGGTGGCCTACCAGACTGCCTATCTGAAGTATTATTATCCGGTCGAGTTTATGGCGGCGCTGATGACCTCGGTTATCGACAACATCAGCAAGGTGACAGAGTATATCGGTTCCTGTCGTTCCATGGGCATCGAGATCCTGCCTCCGGACATCAATGAGGGAGAGTGGGGCTTCTCGGTGTCGGGGAAGAACATCCGCTACGGTCTCTCCGCGATTAAGGGTGTCGGACGCAGTGTGATCGAAGGAATTCAGGCCGAGCGGGAGGCGGCGGGCCCCTTCCGGGACCTGAAGGATTTCATTGACCGCATGACCGGGAAGGAGATCAATAAACGCACGATCGAAAATTTCATCAAGGCGGGCGCCATGGATACGCTTCCCGGCAGCCGGAAGCAGAAGATGCTGGTCTATGCGGAGCTCATGGACCGGCGCAGCCGCGAGCTGAAGGATGGCGTCAGCGGGCAGCTTTCTCTCTTTGATTTCTTCTCCGAGGAGGACCGCAGTGCCGCCGAGACGCCGCTGCCGGAGGTGGAGGACTACAGCAAGGCGGAGCGCCTAGCGCTGGAGAAGGAGGTCCTGGGCATCTATGTCAGCGGGCATCCGCTGGACGATGACCGGGTGCGGTGGGAGAAGCATATCACGACCACAGCCGCTCAGTTTGTGGTCGACGAGGAGACCGGCCGCGCACAGGTGTCGGAGGGAGCCGTCGTGACGATCGGAGGCATCCTCACCGCGAAGACGGTGAAGCTGACGAAGAACAATCAAAATATGGCTTTCGTGACGCTGGAGGACCTGACCGGGGATGTCGAGGTGATCGTATTTCCCCGGGATTATGAGAGGAACCGGGCGTTTCTGGAGCCGGACCGCAAGCTGTTCATCCGCGGGCGGGTCAGCCTGGGGGCGGATGATCCGAAGGGGAAGCTGGTCTGCGAGCGGGTGCTTGATTTCGAGGCACTGCCGCGGGAGATCTGGGTACAGTTCCCGGACCGCGCCGGTTATGCCGCCGGAGCGGAGGAGCTGGAAGGGCTGCGGGACGGACAGCCTGTGACCGTCTATCTGGCCCGGGAACGGGCTGTCAAGCGTTTGCCCGGCGTCCGGCGTCCCGATGAAGAAAATGCACTGATCCGTGTACTGACAGAGCGTTTCGGGGCGGAAAACATCCGCGTCGTCGAAAAAAGGCTTGAAGAAGCATGGAAAATGAGATAAAATGTGACGATACAAGGGTCAAAAATGCACAAATACGAATATGTATATTCGTATTTGTGCATTTGGGACCCGCAACGACATGAGAAAGTAGCCAATTTGGTCGTTTTTTGACCAAATTGAGCGGATTTCGAATGTCGTTCGGATTGCGGCAGCGCGTTAGCGCGGAGCAATCCGTAGTATCGTCACCTCCCTCACTTAAGGATCAATTCAAGGATTACAAGAAAGGAGCCGTCATGTCAGAAGAAGTGAAAACCATTGGAGTGCTGACCAGCGGGGGAGATGCCCCCGGCATGAATGCCGCGATCCGCGCGGTCGTCCGGGCCGGCATCGCGGCCGGGTTACAGGTGAAGGGAATCAAGCGGGGCTATGCCGGCCTTCTGAATGAGGAAATCGTGGAGATGGACTCCCGGAGCGTGGCGGAGATTATTGAACGCGGCGGAACCATTCTCTACACAGCCCGCTGTGCGGAATTTATGACAGAAGAGGGACAGAGGCGCGGCGCGGAGATCTGCCGGAAGCACGGCATCGACGGTCTGGTTGTCATTGGCGGCGACGGATCCTTCCGGGGCGCCGGAAAGCTGGCGGAACTGGGCATCAATACGATCGGGATTCCGGGCACCATCGATCTGGATATTGCCTGCACGGATTACACGATCGGATTTGATACGGCGATCAATACGGCGGTAGAGGCCATCGACCGGATCCGGGATACCTCCACCTCGCACGAGAGAGTCAGTATCATCGAGGTCATGGGGCGCCACGCCGGGTACATTGCGCTGTGGTGCGGCATCGCCAATGGCGCCGAAAATATTTTGATTCCGGAGACCTACGACTACGATGAACAGAAGATCATCGAACAGATCATCCGCCTGCGGCGCAGCGGCAAGACACATCATATCATCGTCAACGCCGAGGGCGTCGGTCACACGATGGAGATGGCGGCGCGTATCGAAGCGGCGACAGGCATCGAGACCCGGGCGACGATCCTCGGCTATATGCAGCGCGGCGGCTCACCGACCTGTAAGGATCGGGTGTATGCTTCGATCATGGGGGCGAAGGCGGTCCATTTGCTGAAAGAGGGAAAAACGAAACGGGTGGTCGCCCATCAGGGCGGCGAATTTGTCGATTATGATATCGCAGAGGCCTTGGCGATGACCAAGGAAATTTCACCGGATTTCCAGACGGTAAGCCAGGAACTGCTTCGGGTATAAGGCAAAGCGCAAGGAGGGGGAGGTGAAGAGCTATGGCGCAGGAGCGGGAAGAACATGTGCCTGTGATCTATCATGCTGTGACGGATTGCAATAAGGAGTCTATCGTGAAGGATGAGAAGAAGACGGCCGAGGAGCTGTATCAGGAGCTGGTGGAGACCATACGCAGATATCACCCCTCTGACGATCTGAGCCAGGTGGAAAAGGCCTACCGGATCGCAGTGAAGCAGCACGAGGGGCAGCTGCGGAAGTCCGGAGAACCCTATATCATTCACCCCCTGCGGGTGGCGATCATTCTGGCGGAGCTGGAAATGGATAAGGAGTCCATCATCGCCGGAATCCTCCACGATGTCGTGGAGGACACGGACATGACGCTGGAGGACGTGGAACGGGAATTCGGTTCCGACGTGGCTCTGTTGGTGGACGGGGTGACCAAGTTGACCCGTTTGTCCTGGGACGCGGATAAGACGGAGATTCAGGCTGAAAATCTG
>JAJQCL010000230.1:0-960 GCA_021202715.1 Lachnospiraceae bacterium | reverse complement strand
GGACATCCGCGTCATCATCATCAAGCTGGCGGACCGTTTGCACAACATGCGTACCCTCCAGTATATGAAGCCCGAAAAGCAGAAGGAAAAATCCCGCGAGACGCTGGAGATCTTTGCCCCTCTGGCCAGTCGGCTCGGTATCTCCAAGATCAAGGTCGAGCTCGACAACCTGGCGCTGCAGTATCTGCAGCCTGAGGATTATAATAAGCTGGTCGAGGATATCAACCAGAAGAAGGAGGCCCGCGAGGAATATATCCAGCAGATTGTGGATGAGGTCCGCGGACATCTGGAGACGGCGGGCATCCGGGCGGAGGTTTACGGACGGGTTAAGCATTATTTCAGCATTTACAAGAAAATGCTGGTGCAGCATAAGACGCTGGATCAGATCTATGATCTCTTCGCCGTGCGGGTGCTGGTAGATACGGTGCCGGACTGTTACGCGGTTCTGGGTATCATTCACGAGATGTATACGCCCATGCCGGGGCGCTTCAAGGACTATATCGCCATGCCCAAAGCGAACCGCTATCAGTCGCTGCACACGACGCTGATCGCCAAAAACGGTACGCCGTTTGAGATTCAGATCCGCACTTACGAGATGCACAAGGTTGCGGAATATGGTATCGCGGCGCACTGGAAATATAAGGAGGGCAAGGGCGGCGCCTCTCTCTCCAGCGAGGAGGAGAAGCTCAGCTGGCTGCGCCAGATCCTGGAGTGGCAGCGGGAAATGTCGGACAACGGGGAATTTCTCACTTCCCTGAAGAGCGACCTGAATATGTTCTCGGAAAATGTGTACTGCTTCACGCCGAACGGGGATGTGAAGAGCCTGCCCAAAGGCTCCACGCCGATTGATTTTGCCTACAGTATTCACAGCGCCGTGGGTAATAAGATGGTGGGGGCCCGGGTCAACGACAAGCTGGTACCCATCGACTATGAGATTCAGAACGGCGATCGGGTGGAGGT
>JAJQCL010000047.1:4467-4772 GCA_021202715.1 Lachnospiraceae bacterium | reverse complement strand
TGCTTCTGGATAGCAGAGTTTGGCTTAATCGAACGTGTCATATAAAATGATAATGTATACACGAAGATAATTTCTCAGGCAATAATCCGGCTAACGCAGGAATCTGAGGAAAGGTAGTTCATCCAAACGGGTAGAAGGGAGGATGCGCTGATATGCCGCAGACCATGCAGAGTATCATGGAAAGGTATATTTTGGAGGTGAGGCAGATTTATGGAAACCATCTCCGAAAGATTATTTTATATGGGTCATATGCCCGCGGCGATTTCAGAGAAGATTCGGACGTAGATGTTATGATTTTACTGGAT
>JAJQCL010000047.1:0-4457 GCA_021202715.1 Lachnospiraceae bacterium | reverse complement strand
TTTCAATATGGGCTATGATATGGATATCAAGCCGATTGCCAAAAGTGAAAGCCATTTTATGAAATGGGTACAGAATTATCCGTTTTATGCCAATATTAATCGGGAAGGAATTGTTTTGTATGGAGCAGCATGATTTGCTTTATGGGAAGATGGATTTGCAATCTACATACATAGTCATCGGAGATGTAATGCTATGAGTTATCAGGAGATGGCAAAAGCAATGATTGACCGAGCTCGTGCGGATGTATATCCAGAATTTACGCCGAATGACGAAACTTTGAAGGCTATCGCTGAATTGGAAAATGGTGGTGGTCACAAGTTCTCTGGAACTACAAATGACCTTTTCGCTGAACTGCTGGAGGATTAACGATGCTTGATGTAGCTATTCCACAAGATTCAAGGAAGACATGAAATGACTTAAAAGAACGATCGAAATACAAAGTGACTCCGTCATTTCAAGGTTCGAATCCTTGTAGCCCAGCGCAGGAGACCCCGGGAGAATGATCTGCCGGGGCCTCTTTTTTTCAGTCAATTGTGAAAAGAGCATTTAATCTCTTGATTTTCAGGGACTGCTGGCGTAAAATAAAAAAGACTAGAACAATCTGTCCATCGGCCGGACAGGCAGGGGACGGATCATGCAATCGGGTGAACAGATATGGCAGAGAAAGAACTGCGAAAAATGAACCGCACAGAGCTGATCGAGATCATTTATGCTCTGCAGCAAAATGAAAGAATCCTTCGCAGGCAGAATGAGGAGCTTCGCAGTCAGCTGGATGATAAGATCCTGCGCATGGAGAAGGCCGGATCGATCGCGGAGGCCGCGCTGAGTCTGAATCATATTTTTGAAGACGCCGAAGCCGCCGCACAGCAGTATCTGGAATCGTTGCGTGCCTGGCAGAGGGAGGCTGTGTGCCCGGCTCCTCAGGAAGACGTGGCCGGAGAGCCGGAACAGCCTGTGAATGAAGAGATATTGGAAAGGGATCCGTTATGATACAGAAAATCCCGGAACCTGTCGGCATCCCCAGTGAGGAAGAGGTGGCTGCGGAGCGGGAACGGCTGCAATATAGAAAAAGGTACCGTCAGACCCTGCGGACGACCATTTATGCACTGATCGTGGTCGCGGCGGTCGCTGTGCTGCTGTCCACCATGTTTCTGCCGGTTCTGGAGGTGTCCGGTTCCAGCATGGAGCCGACTCTGGAGGATGGAGATATTATCGTTCTGATAAAAACCGGCGAGTTTGAGACGGGCGATCTGATTGGTTTTTACTATCAGAACAAGCTGCTTCTGAAAAGAGTGATCGCCGGCCCGGGCGATACGGTGGATATTGATGAGGATGGCAATGTCTACGTCAATGATGTACTTTTAGATGAACCGTATCTGACGGAGAAAGCGCTGGGAGAGAGCGACCGGGATTATCCGGTGCAGGTCCCCGAGGATCGTTATTTTGTGATGGGGGACAACCGGACCACTTCGATCGATTCCCGCAGCACGGCCATTGGCTATATTGAGGAAGACCAGATTGTGGGCAAGGTCGTCCTGCGGGTATGGCCGTTCGATCGGCTTTCTCTGATCGGATAAAAATGATGCAAAAGAAACGGAAAAAGCGGAACAGAGCGGGTGTACTCATTCTGGTGATCGTGTTTCTCGTTGGTCTGGGTGTTCTGCTGTATCCCTTCGTTAACGAATGGCGGATTTTCAGAGCGCAGAATCGTGCCGTGGCGGCCTATGATGAAGCCGCGGAGGATCTGGATGAGGAGGACGATGCGGCCTGCCTTGAGGCCGCGCGGCCTATAATGAAGTGCTGTTTGAGATTGGTTCATTGAAGGCCATTACCAACGTGGATCTGGTCGATGAGGAGTATTGAGATCTTCTCAATACCACGGACACCGGAATTATGGGGTATGTCACCATCGAAAAAATCGATGTAGAGCTGCCCATTTACCATGGCACCAGCGCCAGCGTTCTGTCTGTGGGCGCCGGACATCTGGAAGGAACCAGTCTGCCTGTGGGAGGCGAAAACACGCACTGTGTGATCTCAGCGCATCGGGGGCTGTCTGATGCCCGGCTGTTCACGGATCTTGATCAGCTGGAGGAGGGAGATACCTTCACACTCACGGTGTTGAATCAGGTGCTGACCTATGAGGTGGATCAGATCACCGTTGTCGAACCGAATGAGATTACGGATCTTTATATAGAAGAGGGAAAAGACTATTGTACCCTGATGACCTGTACTCCTCTTGGAATTAACTCTCATCGTCTGCTGGTGCGGGGCGTTCGCATTGCCAATGCGGAGGACACACTGCGGGTGACGGCGGATGCCTACCAGGTTGAACAGATTCTGGTGGCAGCCATCGCCTCGGTTCCCCTGCTGCTGATTCTGCTGATCTGGCTGCTGACCGGGACCGGAAGGAGAAGAAAACGTCATCAGTGACGGCATTATGGCTCATTGTGAGGAGGAACTTCTATGAAAACTATCAGGAAATCGTCTCATCATGTCCTCTCATTTTTGCTGGCACTTGTGCTGGTCTGTGGAGTGACGGCGACCGCCTATGCAGCGACCAGCGCCTCGCTGGACCTTACGCAGACCGGATCTATTCAGCTGACTCTGGCAGACAGCGATGGCAATGTGGCTTCCGGCGGGGCTGTGACCCTTTATCAGGTGGCGGTTCTTACGCTGGATGATGGAAATATGACCTATGTGTATGCAGATGCTTTCAGCGGCTGCGAGGTAACTCTGGAGGTGGAAGATACGTCTCTGGCGGCATCTCTGGCGACTTACGTGCAGGAGCAAAATATTTCCGGCGATGCAACCGTCAGCATCGGAACGGACGGGACGGCGGATTTTTCCGATCTTGTGCTGGGCCTGTATCTGATCGTTCAGACCACAGAGTCCGACAGTTATAAGGCGATCAGCCCCTTTGTCGTGACGGTTCCTCTGGAAACGACGGATGGGTGGACCTATACGGTGGATGCCAGTCCCAAGGTAGGGACAGTTACTCCTGTGGAGACGGAAACAGAGACGGAGCAGGAAACCGAATCGGAGGAGGAAACAGAGTCCGAACAGGAAACTGAATCGGAGGAGGAAACGGAGTCCGAACAGGAAACTGAATCAGAGGAGGAAACGGAGCCCGAAAAGGAGACAGAATTCGAGTCGGAATCCGAAGAAGAGACCACCTCGGCCCTGCCCCAGACCGGCCAGCTGAACTGGCCGATCCCGGTTCTGGCGTTGAGCGGGCTGCTGCTGTTTATGCTGGGCTGGTATCTGAACCGTACCGGACGGAAGCGGGACGAATATGAGGACTAAGATCGGTTCCTTCTGCATGATCCTGGGCGGACTGCTGCTGCTTGCTGCCATTGGACTGCTGACCTATAATCGCTGGGATGACTGGCGGGCCGGACAGTCGGTGGCTGAGATTCAGGATGCTCTGGAACGTGCGGAGGAGACAGCGAAAGCCGGAAACGGCATGGACAGTTCCTCCCAGACCGGTGAAATGAAGACGATTGAGATCGATGGATACGAATACATTGGCACGCTGTCCATTCCCAGCTATGGCCTGGAGCTGCCCGTCATGGCGGAATGGAGTTATCCCGGGCTGAAGATCGCGCCCGGCCGTTACAGCGGCAGCGTATGGACAGATGATCTGGTCCTATGCGGGCACAACTATGAACGTCATTTTGGGAACCTGAAATATCTGGAGGCCGGCGACGAGATCCTGTTCACAGACGTAGAAGACAATGTTTTCGACTATCAGGTGGAGGAGGTCATCATTCTTCAGCCCACGGATGTCGAGGAAATGATGAGTCAGGAATCCGGCGCGTGGGATCTGACGTTGTTTACCTGTACCATCGGCGGTCAGACCCGTGTGACCGTTCGGTGCAGCCGGATTGAATGAACCAGATGCGGGGGGATTGTGGCTCTGACCAGCGAGACCTTCTGCGGCAGGGAGAAGCATCAGCACGACGAGGACGATTACGACCGAGCTGGTTGATCCGGGCACAAAGATGTACACGATCACCTATACGATGGCGATTCTGAATCCGGTATCGGATGAGACGTACGACAACACGCTCTCTGTCTCCTGGATGGGCGAGACTCTGACGGACAGCGTGGAGGAACTGACGCTGACCGTTGAAAACGAGATCGACTATGATCTTCCCTCCACCGGCGGGTCGGATCGTTCCTGGATGTACATTCTGCTTGGCCTTCTCCTCTGCGGCGGAGCCGGGGGGCTGCTGATCCGTGGCAAGTGCAGAGGAGTCATATAAATACGGACGGCAGACTGTGGGATCATCGCATGGAAATATAGAGGATATGGATGCATGACAGATTTTTATCGTCACCCGGGGAACAACCGGGTGACGATTTTTTTCGGAGACCGGAAGAGAGGGGCTTTTTGCCTGCTTCACAGAAATTTTGGTTGCTATACCTGGAAAACCTGTGTAAAATCAAAGGGGAG
>JAJQCL010000068.1 GCA_021202715.1 Lachnospiraceae bacterium | reverse complement strand
TATTTACAATAAAAAAGAGAGGCGTAAGCCTCCCCCCAAAGTGTTTAACTACCGAAAAAAGCGCATCCTGTCCTTTTGTGGGGGAAATTTCTTTCCTATCCTATAAATCAAGTCCTTGCACAATCAGGAAAAGGATGCTAAGATATAGATAACTTGGATGACTATCGTCATTTATTGTTGAAAAGCGAACCACAGACGTAACAATCTGTCTGTTTAGTCGGCCCATGTGCCCGACTGTTTTCTTTTTGCCTGCCGCGGTCGTTCCGGCGCCGCCTCTGCGCTGCGAAACGGCAGAACAAGGTTCATCTGGTTGAGGATTTTTTCATGCGCGGAAGCGCTGACAGAGACATAGATGCGCGTCGTTTCCAGACGGCTGTGACCCAGCACATCGGCCAGGTGTGCAAGATTTTTTTCGATGGCGTAGAACAGCCGCGCGAAGAGATGGCGGAGATTGTGCGGGAAGACCTTGGAGGGATCCACCCCCGCGAGTGCACAGAGCTTCTTCATTTCATGATTGACATTCGAACGGTGCACCGGCTTCCCGCTGCGGGTGCGGAAGAGATACCCGGTTCGGATGCCCTGTTCTTTGGCGTACTGCAGCAGGAGCGTCCGCAGCTTTTCCGGCAGCAGCACGGTGCGGATCTTTCCCTTCATATGGATATCCGCCGAACCGCTTTTCGCCGCTTCAACCGTGATGTAGACCAGTTCGCTGACGCGGATGCCGGTGCTGCAGATCGTCTGCATGATCAGGGAAATGCGCCTGCGGCCGGATTTCTCCGCCGCCACGAGCAGCCGGTGATATTCTTCCTCCGACAGCTCCCGGTTCTCCTTCAGGAAGGCCTGCCTCTGCACCCGGAGCAGCTTCACGCGGCAGTCCTCTCTCCCGATCTGGCTGAACCAGAGATGAAGCGCCCCCAGCGTCCCGTTTACGGTCTGGGCGCATTTTGTTTTCAACAGGTGCTCCCGGTAGCTGATCACGGCCTCCTTGGTGAGCGGGGTCTCACCCAGCCAGCGGGCGAAGCGCCACAGCGCCGCGCTGTATTTCTCCACGGTGGCGGGGGCCTTTTCCTCGTAACGCAGTCTTGCGGCAAAGTTTCTGATCTCTTCTTCTGTAATCATCTGTTCTTCCTCCTGGATGTCCGTTTGCCCGCCCTTTTGGCGGAACCGTTGTCTGTTTTCAGCTTAACACAACCAGATCAAGCGGTGGAAATCCCTTTGCAAAGAAGCATGGGAGACAACAAAAAGTACGATGGCAAAAAAGAGACCGACACTCTTTCGTCCGTCTCTTTTTTGCTTTTCGTATTATAGTTTACGTTTCTCCGTCCTACAGCTCGCAGTTTCTCACAGTCCGCGGGAAGGGAATCACGTCGCGGATGTTGCCCATGCCGGTCAGATACATGATGCAGCGCTCGAAGCCGAGGCCGAAGCCGGCGTGGCGGGCCGTGCCGTAGCGGCGCAGATCCAGATAGAAACGGTAGTCCTCTTCCTTCAGCCCCAGTTCCCGCATGCGGGTCCGGAGCTTCTCATAATCCTCCTCTCTCTGGCTGCCGCCGATGATCTCGCCGATGCCGGGCACCAGGCAGTCCATGGCTGCGACGGTCTTCCCGTCGTCGTTCTGTTTCATATAGAAAGCCTTGATCTCCTTCGGGTAATCGGTGACAAAGACCGGACGCTTGAAGACCTGTTCGGTCAGGTAGCGCTCATGTTCGGTCTGCAGGTCGCAGCCCCAGGAAACCCTGTACTCAAAACGGTCATTGTGCTTCTCCAGAATCCGGATGGCCTCAGTGTAGGTCACGCGGCCGAACTCCGCGTCTGCGACGTGGTGCAGGCGCTCAAGAAGTCCCTTGTCGACAAATTTATTCAGGAAAGCCATCTCCTCCGGCGCATTTTCCAGAACATAACGGATGATGTATTTGAGCATGCTCTCCGCCAGGATCATGTCGTCCTGCAGATCGGCGAAAGCCATCTCCGGCTCGATCATCCAGAATTCCGCTGCGTGGCGGGTGGTGTTGGAATCCTCCGCGCGGAAGGTGGGGCCGAAGGTGTAAATGTTGCGGAAGGCCATGGCGTACGTCTCTCCGTTGAGCTGCCCGCTGACCGTGAGGCTGGCGGGCTTGCCGAAGAAGTCCTTGGTGAAATCCATCGCGCCGTCGGCTTTCCGCGGCGGATTCTCCGCGGGAAGCGTCGTCACACGAAACATTTCCCCGGCTCCCTCACAGTCGCTGCCGGTGATAATCGGCGTGTGTACATAGACGAAGTCCCGCTCCTGAAAGAAACGATGGATCGCGTAGGCCGCCAGGGAACGGATGCGAAAAACCGCCTGAAAGGTGTTGGTCCGCGGCCGCAGATGCGAGATGGTCCGCAGATACTCCATCGAGTGACGCTTCGGCTGCAGGGGATAGTCCGGCGTGGACGCGCCCTCCACCTCGATGTGCTCCGCCTGCAGCTCGAAGGGCTGTTTGGCCTGCGGGGTGGCGACCAGGGTTCCTGGCGCCCGCAGGGCCGCGCCCACGTTGCAGCGGGAGATCTCCGCAAAGTTCTCCATCGTGTCATGATAGACGATCTGCAGCGGCTCGAAAAAGGTGCCGTCGCTGACCACGATGAAGCCAAAGGAGCGGGAATCCCGGATGTTGCGGATCCAGCCCTCCACGGTAATGCTCTGATTCAGGTACTGCGGCGTATTGCGGTACAGCTCCCGTATGGTGATACTCTCCATGAATGCCCTCCTGTCTTCTACACACTTCATTTCACAGCGTTCCGCATTGACCAGTGCGCCGCTCGTCGGCCGACCTCTTACTCGGTCTTATGCTCCGGAAGTTCCTCTTCCAGAAGAGTGTATATTTCTTCCCGCCCCTGCTTTGTCTCTGCCGAGAACGGAATCAGCGTATCCGCGGCTGCCATCCCCAATGTCTCACGGATCAATTTGCACTGCTTGGCGATCTGGCTGCGCTTGATCTTGTCCAGCTTCGTCGCGATAACGAGCGGACGGCGCCCGGACTGCAGGATCCAGTTGTACATAATCCGGTCATTTTCCCCCGGCGCGTGGCGGATGTCCACCAGCAGGAAGACCTGGCGGAGCTGCTTCGAGGTGGCGAGATAGCGCTCGATCATCTTCCCCCATTTGGCTTTCTCCTGCACGGAGACCTTCGCGAAGCCGTAGCCGGGCAGATCGACGAAATACAGCTGTTCATTGATGTTATAATAATTGATGGTCTGCGTCTTTCCCGGCTGCGCCGAGGTACGCGCGTAGGACTTGCGGTTCATCAGGGCGTTGATCAGAGAAGACTTGCCCACGTTGGATTTCCCCGCGAAAGCGAATTCCGGCAGCGTATTTTCCGGCAGCGTGCTGGTGACGCCGCAGACGGTTTCCAGATTGACACTTTTGATCTTCATGCTCTCCTCCCGTCCGTCACACGAAGCTCTGTTCGATGACGTCCTCCATCGAGGACACATAGACGATCTCCAGACCGCCGGTGATTTCCGCGGACAGCTCCTCCACGTCGGGCCGGTTCTTGTCCGGCACCAGGACATGGTGGATATCGGCCATGCGGGCCGCGAGGAGCTTCTCCTTCAGGCCGCCGATGGGAAGGACCCGGCCGCGCAGAGTAATCTCGCCGGTCATGGCGAGGTCGGCCTTCACCTTCCGTCCCGTCAGTGCCGACAGCATGGCCGTCGCCATCGTGATTCCGGCGGAGGGGCCGTCCTTGGGCACCGCGCCCTCGGGGATATGGATATGAATATCATGTTCCTCAAAATACGCCCCAGGGATGTCGTATCGGTCGGCGATGGAGCGCAAGAAGCTCAGGCCAATGCGGGCGGACTCCTTCATCACATCCCCCATCTGTCCGGTCAGCTGAATCTCACCCTTGCCGGGCATCACGTTGACCTCGATCTGCAGCGTATCGCCGCCGACGCTGGTCCAGGCCAGCCCGCGGACAATCCCCACGTCGTCCTTCTCGTTCGCCATACTGAAATGAACCCTCTCCCGGCCGAGGTACTCAGCCAGGTCGGCCTCATCCACACGGACCTCTGCAGCGCTCCCCTCGAGAATCTTCCGGGCCGCCTTGCGGCAGAGATCGCCGATGCGCCGCTCAAGATTGCGCACACCGGCCTCCCGGGTGTAGTTGTGGATGATCTTTTGCAGCGCCTCGTCGGTGATCGTCAGCTGCTCCGGCTTCAGACCATGGCGGCTTCTCTGCTTCTCCAGAAGATAGTCCTTCCCAATATGGAATTTTTCATTCTCCGTGTAGCTGCTGACCTCGAGAATCTCCATGCGGTCGAGCAGCGGACGCGGGATCGCCGCCGCATCGTTGGCCGTGGCGATGAAGAGAACGCGGGACAGATCCAGCGGAATTTCCAGATAATGATCGACAAAATGGCTGTTCTGCTCCGAATCCAGCACCTCAAGCAGCGCCGACGAGGTGTCGCCGCGGTAATCGGTGCTGACCTTGTCGATCTCATCCAGAAGCATCAGCGGATTGGACACCCCGGCCTGCTTCATCCCGGCGGCAATCCGCCCCGGCATGGAGCCGATATAGGTACGGCGGTGTCCGCGGATCTCCGCCTCATCACGGACGCCCCCCAGACACACGCGGACATATTTCTTATCCAGCGCGCGGGCCACAGAACGGGCGATCGAGGTCTTGCCGGTTCCGGGCGGCCCCACCAGACAGAGGATGGACCCGTTTTCATGCTCCGTGAAGCTGCGGACGGCCAGGTATTAGAGGATGCGCTCCTTGATCTTCTCCAGGCCGGAGTGATCCTCATTCAGAATCTCCTCCGCCCCCCGCATATCGAGGGTCTCCGGGGAACTCTTC
>JAJQCL010000071.1 GCA_021202715.1 Lachnospiraceae bacterium | reverse complement strand
TCTCCTGTTAGCCACTTATTATATTTCCTTTTTCTCTTCCTCCGCCCGGTCACAGCAGTTCGCTTCCACCCGCTCCAGAAGGAGGGAGAGAGTCTTCCACTCTTCTTCTGTGAAGCCCTGGGAGATCTGTTCGGCGAATCCGTCATGGAATCCGTCAAGGATCTTCAGGAATTCCGTTCCCTCGGGTGTCAGGAACAGACGATACTGCCGCCGGTTTTCTGGATCGATCTCCCGGCGGATATGTCCCATCTCCTCCAGACGGCGGGCGTCACGGGCCACGCTGGTCTTGTCCAGAAAATGGAACGCCGCGATATCCTCCTGACTGGCTCCCGGATGTCGGCGCAGATAAAATACGATCAGGTGCATAGTGCCGACATAATGGTAGGGAGCTATTTCCCGTTTCAGGCGGCAGATGCGCTTTCGGTGAATGCGGATCAGGCTGCTCAGCACACGGTCGGACTTCACACGCCCACCTCCTTCACCGGTTGTGCGGACACCTCCGCTGCTTGCTTCTCCTCCGCTTCACGCACCATGCGCAGCACCCGCCGCAGGATGGGGACCGCCAGCAAAATCGTCAGAATATCCGCCACGCCCTGCGCACAGGCCACACCGTTCGCTCCGAAGAGCCAGGCCAGCGGGACGGCGATAGGCAGCAGGCAGGTCCCCTGCCGGGAGGTAGAGAGAATCAGCGCGCCCCGGACATAACCGAGACCGGCACAGAACATGTTCACCACGGCCACCCAGGCATGGATCGGCAAAGCCAGACATTGCGTACGGATACACAGAGCACCGATGCGCTGCATTTCCGGATCTACCTGGGAGAAGAGACGGATGATCGGATTCGCAAAAATCGCCAGCAGGATCGCCATACACGCACTGAATACAAGTGCCAGCCTGGCCGAAAAGCTATAACATTCCCGTACCCGGTCATACCGCTTCGCGCCCCAGTTAAAGCCCGCCACCGGCTGGAATCCGGCGCCAAAACCGAGAATAAAGCCAAAGGGGAACATCATAATCTTCGTGGAAACACCAATGCCCGCCAGCACAGAATCAGAGATCCTGCCGGCGATATTATTCAGGACAATGGCTGAGACGATACCCAACAGGGTGCGCAGCATGGATGAAGACCCCACACTGATAACCTGATAGAGGATGTCCTTACTCGGATGGAAGCGCGACGGGGAGATGCGCAGGATGCTCCGGTGCGTCGCATAAGGGAAGATCAGGATGCCGAAGCTGACCAGCTTGGAGAGCGCCGTAGCCATGGACGCTCCAGCCACCCCCAGGTTCAGACCGAAGATGAAGATCGGATCCAGGATACAGTTGAGAACGCCGCCGAAGCCCATACCGAACATGGACAGCATCGCGCTGCCCTCTGCCCGCAGGCACTGGTTCATCACGAAATTCGCCGCCATGAACGGCGCCACCAGGAGGACATAGGTCGCATACTGAATGGAATATGCCTCACAGGTATCCGTCGCCCCCAGCAGCCGGACAAGCGGCGTCATAAACGTCGTCCCCAGAATCAGGATCACGAGCCCGAAGGCCATCGCCATGAAGAAAGCGGTCGAGAGTACATTGCTGGCTTTCTTCTTATCCCGGGCCCCCAGCAGCCGGGCAATGTAGCTGTTGGCTCCCATCGCCAGCATGGAGCCCCCCCATCATTACGATCTGATCCAGAGAGGCATTGACACTGACCGCCGCCGTAGCATTCGTCCCCAGAGAGCTGACAAAATACGTATCCGCCAGATTGTAGATGGAGGTGATCAGGAAGGAAACGATCGTAGGCGCCGCCATCGCGGGAATGATCTTCGCGATCGGCTCCGTCATCATCCTCAGTTCCCGGTTGTTCTGCTTCATCTGTTCTGTCTGTTCCATAGAAACATCCCTTCGTTTCGCTTGGTTTTCGCAAAAGGCAGTGCACAACGAGCCGCTGTCGGCACTCCGGAAGAGAACCCTCTTCACCGTATCACCTGCAACTGTTTCACCTGCAACTGTTTCGTTCGGAACTATTATACTTCTTTTATCAACTGCGTCAACCCTTTATGAGAAAAATTTCCGTTTATTCCCTGCAAATCTGTACCTTGCCCTCACAGGCCGGTCCCCGCAGGCGCAGTCCCTTCTCCTCGCAGAGCGTGACGGCGGAGAGCACCGATTCTGTAATCTCCTCGCCCGGAGCCAGGATCGGGATCCCCGGCGGATAGGCATAGACGAAGTCACGGGAAATGGCTCCCAGCGCCTCCCGATTCAGTGGAACAGTCCGGCCCTCTGTCAGACGGGCTTCCCAGAGAGACCGCCTCGGACACGCCCGGAAATCATCCCACATCCCATGGAGTTCCTGTGCCTCAATCTTTGTTTCGCTCTCCCACATCCACCGATCGTCGATCTCCAGGATGCTTTCCGTAAAACGCGCCATGGCCTCCCAGGTATCGCCGGCGCCCGTCATGGCGATGACATAATCTGTCGATGTCATTTCCGGTTCGAATCCGTACGGCCGCCGCAGCCGCTCCGCCAGCTCCGGGCCTGTATGACCGGTTCCCCGGGTGGAGATCACCAGCTTCGAAAGGTCCCGGGCAAAAAATGCGGGAGAATCCGCCAGCACCCTCAGGCCGCGCAGCCGCCGGGCGGGAAGATAGAAGCCCCGCAGGCGATCCTCCCACGCTTTCAGCCAGCCCCGGTTCTCCGGTTCCAGCAGCTCCAGGCAGCGGTCGATGGAGGCCATTAGAATATAGGAAGGACTGCTCGTCTGATAAATATCCAGGCACTCCTTCACCCGTTCCCCGGAAACCCGCTCTCCCCGACGATGCAGCAGTCCGGTCTGCGTGAGAGAAGGCAGGGTCTTGTGCAGACTCTGTACCACCAGATCCGCCCCCGCGGACACGGCTCCGGCCGGGAAGGACAATTTTCCCCCCTGCGTCTCCACGGCAGCAGGGGAAACGCCCGCATCTGTCGACTCCGCCGGAGATTCCCCCGAGAATCCCAGATGCGCCCCATGTGCCTCATCCACCAGCAGCGGCACCCCGTGCGCATGACAGATCTCCGCAATGGTCTTAACATCAGAAAGAATCCCCTCATAGGTCGGGGAGGTAATCACCACCAGTGAAATCTTCCGCTCCGCCTTCTCCAGTGCCTCCTCGACGTCCTGCGGCCGGACACTGCCCCAGAGGCCCCAGTCCGGTTCCACCGGAGGGTAAAGGTACACCGGCTCCAGTCGGTTTACCATCAAAGCATGGTATACCGACCGGTGACAGTTACGCGCCACCAGCACCGTATCCCCCGGCTGCGTGGAGGCGGCAATCCCTGCCAGAATTCCCGCGGTGCTGCCATTGACGAGGTACCAGCTCTCATCGGCCCCATACAGGCGGGCCGCCCGCTCCATCCCCTCCCGCAGGATGCCCTCCGGCGCGTGGAGATCATCGAAGCCCTCGATCTCCGTGATATCCAGGAGGTACGGATTCTCCATCGACAGCCAGGCCCCGTTGCGCTTATGCCCCGGCATGTGCATGGGATAGGCTCCGTTCTCCGCGTGTTTTACTAATTGATCGTATAAATGCATGGCTGCCTCCTGCATGGTCTTTTGTACAGTATGTCCCGCTTTGCCGAAATCAATGTCTTAATCCTAGCACAAAAGAGTGTGAATTTGAACAGCAAAAGAAAGCCGCAGCCCAGGACACAAAACGTCCTCAGTCTGCGGCTTATTCAGAACAAAATCATACTACGGGTTTCAGAATCATAAATACAGATACAGGCAGTCGATTCCTGTCCCTGAATCCCCGATCATTACATGATATCTTCGTCCTTCACATCAACGATCAGGGCAGGATTCACGATGGAATGCTCGGGATCGTCCACGGTGTTGTACTGGTCATACTGATTCAGCATCTTGATGGCGCTGATCAGCATCAGGATCATGACGATCAACAGCGGGAAGGCGCAGACGATAGCCAGGGATTTCGTGGCGTCGATGGCGCTGACCTCACCGGTCGTGCTGGCGGACGCGATGTTGACAAAAGCCAGTGTGGACATCAGAACGCCCCAGAAGATCTTAATCGGTGTGGGCGGCTCCGCCGTACCTGCCGTCTTCGAGACAATAGACAGGGAGGAAATCGTCGTCGTCATCGAGTCAGCCAACGTGACAATGGAGATAAAGATTGTAAACATAAAGATCACGCACAGCACCTGTGACAGCGGCAGATTATCAAAGAAGGAGAACACCGCGGCCTCCGTTCCCAGATTGGACATGGTCTCATAGATTCCGGCGCCGTTGATTTCATAATTGATCGCCGCAGACCCGAAGATCGCGAACCACAGGATGCCGAAGCAGCCGGGAAGCAGGAAATTGTAAATGGTGAAATCCTTCAGCGAACGGCCCCGGGCGATCTTCGCCAGGAAGATTCCCATCAGCGGCGCGTAGGCGATCATCCAGCTCCAGTAATTGATGGTCCACCAGATCGGCCACTGATCTCCGTCGATAGCACTGAGGAAGGTGGACTGAGTGAAGAAGTTATCCAGATGAAAGCCCAGCGCCTCGGTGCCCAGATTGAGGCTGAACTTGGGCGGGCCGAAGACCAGTACGACAGCCAGCAGTGCCATGTACAGCTTGGCGTTGGCGTCGGAGAAGAAGCGCACGCCCTTGGCGATACCGGTGTAACTGGAGAGAATAAAGGTAATGACGACCGCCACCAGAATCACGATCCACACGTATCTCGTCACCGTGATGCCTGTCACGATTCCCAGCCCGGCGCCGATCTGCAGAACGCCCTCGCAGAGAGAACCGGACACACCGCCGGCCAGGCCGAAGACGCAGAGAATATCAATCACAGTTCCCAGCTTACCCATGGCCCGGTCGCCCAGC
>JAJQCL010000113.1 GCA_021202715.1 Lachnospiraceae bacterium | reverse complement strand
TCCCGGAACCGGAGCCTCTCTTCCCCAGCGCTCCCGTCCCAGCACCTCCAGCAGGTCCTCAAAGCGAAAGCAGTCCTGCTGGCTGATCTCAAACAGTTCGTAAGCTGCTTCCACCTCAGCCGGATTCGAATGATCCAGCTTGTTCAGGAAATACTGCATCAGATCACCCAGCTGCCTGAAAAAGTCTCCCTGAAAGGCCGGATGACAACAAAAAACGGCCTGTGAGAGATCAGCGCTTCCGTAAATCATCTCCGGATCCAGGATCAGATGATCGGCCTCCACTAGATACCGCTCCATCCTTTCCAGGACATGGGAAAGACGGAGAAGACGCTGACGGATCTCCGCAAAAGTGATCGGACGCCGACTCAGCATCCGGGCCAGAGAGCTCCCCTGCCCAATCTGGAAATAATACTGACGGACACCGTTCGTCTCCCGGACTGACAACGGCATCAATCCCTCCAGACGATTGGCCCGCAGGATCTCCCGGGCGAACTCATCACAGGGAGTCTCCTCTCCCAGAATCATATACGTCTCATTCAGTTCCCGCCGGTAACGCACTTCCATCTAATTCTCCTCCTGCGAAAGAAAAGCATACCAGGTCCTCACCTGACGAAGAAAGGACACCGGCTGACGCTCTGTCCTCGTGTACGCTGCCTCCGCAGTGATCTGAAGCCCCGGCATCAGTTCCAGCGTGTCTGACGCTTCATACGTCACAGCTCCTGCGCTGTTCTCCGCCTGCACGCCGGAGATATCCAGCAGAAAAAAGCCTCCCTCTTCCACTTCCTGTGCACTGCCGAGGCTTGCCTCGGCCAGAATTGCTTCGAGGCGAACCGTATCTGTCAGGAAGAATGTCATCTGCAGAACATAAAACAAAACCAGCAGGATCATTGACACCACCAGGGACGCCTCCACCGTAAAGCTTCCGTCCATATAAATCTTCTCTTTCATCTGTTCCCCCTTCCTTCCCCTCCGGAGAATCTGTTTTCCCTCCTTCTTCTCAGATAAACAGTTCCAGGCACCAGGCCGCGGTCAGAAACAGAAGAAAGGGCATCCGCAGCTTCCCGATCTGTTCCTCCGTTCCCCTGAACCGGACCCACACAGCCAGTCCGCCAATCCCGGCCAGCAGAAAGCTCTCCGTACACAACCGAAGCAGTCCGGGCATCTCCAGAGAAAATCCTAACGCCAGGAAGAGCAGCGCATCCCCCTCCCCCAGGGCTTCCCCTGACAGAACACTGACAGCCAGCAGGAGAAGCCCCGGCAGCAGAGAGAGCAGCTGCACCGTGTCCGCTTCCTCCGCCAGAACCACCGCTCCCGGCCCGCAGAGCGCCAGAAGACACAGGTACGCAGCCTCTAGCTGCCGCTCCCGCAGATCCTGCCAGCATAACAGGAACAGCAGAGGGGTCACGCTGATTTTTACCCACAGTTCTGACATGCACGCAGCCCCTCCACTTCCGACAGAGGGACGGCACGTACCGACCGTTTAAGACCGGCGCACTCCGATGTCATATGATACCGATTCCCTTCTTTTGTGATATACACCAGACTGCTCCCCGAAACAGACACCGCGCAGCGCTCACAGGGATAGTATTTCGCCCCGCTGTCGTTCCGCTGCGATTCCACCTGAGACAGTGTGGAGGTATAAACCGTCAGTTTCAGATGATAGCAGTCCAGACTCCGGTGATAAACCGTTCCCGAATCTGTGACGTAAACGATTTCCCCGTCCGCGTCTCCATTCTCTGCCCCCGTTCCTGTCTGTCCGGTCCAGCATTTTCGCAGACTGTGCTGACAGACCGGCAGGCGCAGCGTAAGCCCAAACACGCCGGGGAAGGTCAGACGGTAACGGACACACAGATCGATGTCCCCCGCGAGCTCCCAGGAACTGTCTCCGAAGGACAGACCGCTGCTGCCGCCCTCCACGGGGAGATTCTCCAGCGCTTCCTCCCCCACCTGATCGCTGACCAGATGGGCTGCATAGCTCTTCCAGGCTGTCTCTTCCAGAAGTGTCAGGATCTCATCGCCCCACAGGGAAGTCCCGCTCATCTCCTCTGCGGCCGCAGCAAATTCGTCTTCGCCGATTTCTGTCTGCAGCAGCTGCAGCAGATAAGACTGCTGTGCCAGCTCCTCCGTCACCTCATCCATCGCATACTGGATCCGTATGTGTGTCTGCAGAGCCGGGAAAAAATTCCAGAACAGGTACAGTGCAAACAGGAACAGCGGAAGAAGCAGCGCTGCCTCCACTGTCAGAGATCCCCTGCGTCCTCTGTGAAAGACACATGTACGAAAAGAGGCGGATCCGGACGTCTTTCCCCCTGTATAACTGGCCTTTTCCTCCTTGTACCAGGCCAGGTGATGAACAGTCCTCAGAAAGTCCGTTTCTTTCCAGCAATTCCGTTCAGGGAGAGATTTATTTTCCAATGTCTGATTTTTGCCGCAAGCTGCCGGCAGGATTTTCAGGGGAAAAGACATCCGCATCCGCCTCCTCATGTCAGATACGAAAAACTGCCGCTTCTCGTATATGTAAAAGCACCCGTTCCAACGATATTTCCGTACAGAGGGACAAAAAGAGGCGACGATTCCGCAGTCAGAACCAGGGTGCCGGACACCACACAGTCTGTCAGGGAAAACGACGAATCAAGCTTCTGCACATTCCACTGAATCACGTCCATGCCCCGGTAACAGCAGGTCTCCTCAGCCGTCAGATACAGACAGATACGCAGATAATCCTCATAGGAGAGTCCGTCCTCTTCCTCCTCTCCATCCACGTCCTCCAGTTCTGTCTCCTCCGCGGTCCAGATCTCTGTCAGCCCATCCAGAGAGAGCGTCCAGCTCTCGTCGGTCTTCATCAGAGAAATCTTTCCTCCGTCCAGAAGGCTGCGTACATCCACAAGGCTCTCTGAGAAAGCCCAGGCAATCTGCAGCAGCACCGCCATCCCCGTCACCAGCGCCGGCTGCCCCAGCCAGCCCACCGCCAGTGTGGCCGCCTCCTGCAGCTGTGTTCTTTTTTCTGCAGACTGCGACAGATATAACAGATTCATTCCGGTGCGTATCCACAGAATCCGCGTGACCGCCGCCTTCAGATTGGCTTCATCCGTGGACTTTCCCGCCAGCACATACTCCAGCTCATAGGCCGGTGATTTCCCGCTCTCTGAGGTAAAGCAGTCCAGATTCCGCATCAGATATTCCCGGAGCAGCAGACTGTCCCCCGTGGAAGCAGACGAGTCTGTCACAGAACGGCTCTTCGCTTCCTCCGACAAGGAGGAGGGCAGGTCCGAGGCAGAAATCGTGCCGGTGGAAAGGCTCTGTCCCTCCGGAAGAACCAATCCCAGAATCCCGTGCTGTCCGACCTGCCGCAGCGTGGTTAAAACCTCCAGAAAGGAGGCGCCGCGCGCCCGGTCGGCCGCGCTCTGCTCCGCTGTCCCGCTGTCCGCTCCTTCAGACGACTCTCCTGTCCCCCCGGAAGAGTCGTCCTCTGTCTCTTCGGAAGCCGCCTCCAGACTCTCCTCCGCAGCCTCCACCGACGCCTCCCACTCCGTATAGCCGGAGAGGAGGTCGTCGGCAGACAGGGTATCACGCGCCGCATTCTCTGTCAGCGTCTCCGTCTGCTGTGCATCCCCCGACAGACCCAGGCGTTCCAGCCATTCTCCGGCGATGATTTCCACCGCAGAAGCAGCCATCGCATCCCCGACCAGCGCCGTAAAGACCGCACCATGATCATCTGTGACAAACACGAGATCCTGCCACAGAATCTCCGTCGCCTGGAAGGAAACGCAGCCTCCCTCCTCTCCTCCGTAGGCGGAGACATATTTCTCCCCCTCCTCCGCCAGCGCGTCGAAGTCACCCTGAGCCACCAGGCGGGCGGTCAGCTGATACTGAGACAGCAGCGGTGAAGAATATCCGGCAAAGACAGACTGCACGGCCGAAGCAGCCGCCGCCTGCACCTGATAGCTCAAAGCCTGCGCCCGGGCATATTCCAGACACACACCGGTAAACACCAGAAACACCGGCAGGAGCAGCGCCAGAAAGACGGTAAGACTTCCTCTCACCTTTCGCGATTTTCTCATTTTAATACGGATTTCGCATTTGTCGTGATGGTCGTAAAGATCGTATTCACCAGAGACGTCAGCTGACTCTTAAAGACCAGAACCAGTGCGATGAGGACCACCAGGATGAGGATGACCTCCACCACCCCCACGCCCCGATTGTCATGAAGTCCGCCGTACTGCGTGACAATCTCTGTCTCTTTCCCTGCCGCAGGGAGCTTTTTCCCTTCTTCCACAGGAAAATTCTCTACAACCATCTCCATTTTTGTCATAGCCTCCGCCATTTTCTCTGTATATTCCATAATTTTCTCCTTTCCGCCGGCCACCGTGGCGATTGCATATCCTGCGATCCCGCGTCTGCACGTCCACATCCAGACCGCAGGCCCTCTCTCAGAGGGACCAGAAGGCCGGCACGATCAAAATGATCAGCACCAGTGCAAATAACAGCATCATGGGGAAAAGCAGCTTCGTGGAAGCCTCCTCCCCCAGCTTTCTGGCCAACTGAAGGCGCTCTTCTCTGGCCTGCTCCGCTTCCTCCTGCAGCATGGGCAGCAGTCCCTTATTTCCCTTTTTGAGGTTCGTCTCCAGAAGACTTCCCAGGCGAAGATAAGGCTTCAAACCGCATCGTCTCCCGAAAGCCACGTAGGCTGCCTCCTCATAAACCCCCTGCCCGAAGGAATTCCGGGTCAGGAGCATTTCCTCATAGAGCACCCGGCGCCGACCATCCCGTTCCCGGGCCGCGCGGTACTCCGCCGTCATCCTCTCCCAGGCGCCCCGGACCGTCAGCCCCGCCCCCAGTAAGACCGTCAAATACTCCACAAGCTCCGGATAAGACAGAGCCAGCTCTCGCTCCCGCTTTTTCTCTGCCTCCCTCCGACGCTGCTCCGGGAGGAACCAGAGGGCGGCCGCCGCCAGCGCTCCCAGCGCCAGGATCATCCAGGGCTCCACGCCCTCCTCTGTCTGATACCGGAGCACGGCTTCACCCAAATGGGTTGGAAGCTCCACAGAGGTCTCATTTCCCGTCTCCACCGCTTCCTGGAGGAAAGCCGTCAACTCTTTGAGGATCCCTTCCTCCCGGGAAAGCACAGCCGATACCACGGTCGCCGTCAGCGTCTGTGTCCACTCCCGGTCATCACAGCGAAGCACCGCCGTCAGCGTCACCTCCTGCGCCTCCTCCGACTCCGCCACCGTCCCGTCGAAAGCGATCCGCTCCGGGTCATCGGAGCTCCATTCGACCGTGATCCCCGGGATTCCCGTCTCCTCTGAAAAATCCAGGTCTGTCACGACGGCATCCCAGCCGGTATTTTCTCCCAGAGCACGCTTCTGCGCCGCCTCCCAGGCCTCCTGCCGGTATGTTTCCCACTCTTCGTCCGTATATTGGAGACCCGGAATCTCCAGAGGAATCTCCCACAGCTCCCCCTCATACTCAAGATTTACGGAGGTCTCCGCCGCTTCCTCCCCGTATCCGGGTCGTTCCAGCGTCAGAGACGTGCGCAGCCCGTTCTGCGTCATCGCCAGCACCGCGAGGACTCCCGCTCCCGCCAGGCAGAGCAGCCCCAACCGCAGGCGGCGCTCGTCCTCCTCTGCAAGCACCCCGGCCGCGTCCTGCTCCGGGTAGAGACGCTTCTGCCTCCGCAGACGCTCCGGGGCGATCTCCGGCAGTCCCAGTCTGCGGCGCAGCCGATAGTAGAGCGAGGTCAGATGGAACGGCTGCCGCTGTGTTTCTTTCTTTCTGCGCTTTGACACACTCACACCTCCACCGAGAGGATCTTAAGCCCCAGCCAAACCGCCAGTCCATAAAGGTCCAGACACAGTGTCATAACCGCCCGTCCCGCGAGGCTCTGGTACAGAGGATCCGTGAATCCGGGGCTGCCCAGATTGATATAGAACAGAATTCCCGCCGGCATCAGGCTCATGATCGCAAACTCCAGCCGCTTCGCCGCCACCAGAGCAGTGATCTCTTCCTGTAGCTGAATCCTCTTAGAAAGAACTGCGGCAGTATCCCGCAGAATGGGCGCCAGATCGCCGCTGCTGCGCTTCGCTGCGGCATATACCTGCGCGAACTGTTCGATCTCCGGCACACCGCTGCGGCGGGCCAGATCCTCCACAGCCTCCTCCGCATTCTGATTCAGCGCCAGCTTGCGGCAGATCCCCCGAAATTCCTGCGTGATCATCCCCTCCTCTCCATAGACGACCGCCATCTCCTCGGCCGCCTCTGCCCAGGCGTTCTCCGCCGAATAACCCACACTCAGTGCCGAAGCCACCGCCAGCGCACCGTCACGGAACTGTGAGGCGAGACGTCTCCGCCGCCCGGCGGCAAACATCGGGCGCAGGACGAGCGGCAGGCACATCCCCAGAGGGAGAAACAGACACAGGGCGACCGCACTCCGGTAGAACAGCCCCGCCAAAACTGCCGCGCCTACGATTCCCAGACCTCCATACTGCACCCATTCACGGAGAGACGGCCAGTAATTCCTGTAATCGGGCGTGCCGCCCGCTCTCCCCGGCCCACGCCAGCTTCCGGCAGCGGCAGAGAGGATTCCCCTCGGGGACCAGACGCCCCTGCGTCTCTGAATAGGTAAACAACGGCTGCCAGAGGATCTCTCCTTCTTCATAGCGCAACACCTCCACAATCGATCGGACGCATCTCTTTCCCCCACGGAGACGTCCCAGCTGAACCAGGATTTCCACCGCAGAAGCGATCTGCTGACGGATCGCGGGCAGAGGCAGATCGCCTCCCATCAGCACCATCGTCTCAAGGCGGGACAGCAGATCCCCGGGGCTGTTGGCATGCGCGGTCGAAAGAGAGCCGTCATGTCCCGTATTAAAGGCCTGCAGCAGATCCAGCGCCTCCGCGCCACGCACCTCCCCAATCAGGATCCGATCGGGACGCATCCGCAGGGCCGTCCGAATCAGGTCGCGGATGCTCACAGCGTACTCCCCCTGAGCCGTCGCATTGCGCGTCTCCAGCCGAACCAGATTGGGAATCCCGGACAGCTGCAGCTCCAGAGAATCCTCGATGGTGATCACCCGCTCACTGGCCGGAATATAGCGGGAAAGTGCGTTCAGGAACGTGGTTTTTCCCGTGCCGGTTCCCCCGGAAATGAACAGGTTGTAGCCGCATTCCACGAGAATCTGCAGGAACTCCGCTGCCTGCGGCGTGATGCTGCCCCAGGCAATGAGCTGCTCCATCGTGACCGGCTCCGCCGGGAAACGGCGAATCGTGAGAATGGGGCCGTCCGGAGCGACCGGCGGCAGCACGACGTTGACTCGCGAACCGTCCTCCAGACGGGCGTCCACGATGGGCGAAGCGGTATTCACTGCCCGGTTGACGCGGGATACGATCTGCTGGATCACATCCTCCAGCTTCTCCCGGGAGGCAAAGCGCGCCTCCGCTTCCTCGATGCGCCCTTCTCTCTCCAGAAAAATGTGCGAGGTTCCGTTGACCATGATTTCCGTGACGGACGGATCCTCCACCAGCTCCTGCAGCACATCCAGGCGGCGCAGGGAGTCAAACAGATGCTTCCGGTATCCGGCTCGCTCTGCCACGGACAGCCTCTGCCGCCGCCCTTCCTCCACCAGCACCCGATCGATCTCCTCCAGGATCTCCTCATCGGCATATTCCCGGGCCGGATCAAGCCGCGCCATCACCATCCGGCCAAGCTCTTCCTCCCTGGAATTCACCATGACGCCAGCTCCTTCACAAGAAAATCTCCCAGCGGACTGTGGCGCAGCGAGTGAAGCTCCGAGAGCTCCCCTTCCCATCCGGCACACTCCGGCAGCGCCACCTCCCGGCAGGCTGCCTGGACCTCCTCCTCTCCCCGCTGCTGCAGGTAAGCCCGAAAGGCTTCCAACCGCCCCACGGACATCGGATCTTCACGCACCGGCTCCAGGATCCGCTGGCACAACCGCAGCAGAGGAAGCGGATTCCGTCCGCTCTCCAGATCCAGGACCACGGTGTCACAGGCCTTTTCCTCCCCAATGGCCTGAATCACCTCTGCCAGCTCCTCCGTCGGCAGCTCCCAGAGATCCTCCGGATTCACCACCGGGTAAAGGATCTCTGGGGAACCGACCATCCCCATCGCGCCGTGAAATACGCCGTCCTCCTTTCCCGGCAGCCGCCGAAGATACAGAAGGTCCGACAGAGTTCGAGTAATCATCACTTCCTCCGGAGGAGTGAACCCCGCCAGGGTCTCGAGATTAACATACAGGATTGTCTCCCTCTCGGCGAGAATCTGCGCTAAAAGAAGTGCACAGGTGCTCTTGCCGCAGCGTCCCAGCGGAGAATAGACTCCCAGAAACCGCGTTCTCCCCTTCGGTCCAGCCGCTGGCAACTCCTCAAGTCCCTCCAGAATCTTCCCCAGGATCTCCTCCAACGACTGATACTTATATATGGAAGGAACCTCCCCTGCTCCCTCCCCGGGATCCCGGCTGAGAAGGAACAATGGCACGTTCCGTTCCCGCAGCGCGTTCTGCTCTTCCTCCGGCTGTTCCCGCCAGCACCCGCTCTCCACAAGCAGCGCGGCCGTCGGGTACCGCGGCAGCGCCTCCCGCATCTCGTCCCAACCGGTAAAGCCCACCGTCTCCAGAGGAAAGGTCCTCCTTTTCCCCGTCTGCTCCTGAAATCGCTCCACATAGGATCCGTCCGGATCCAGCAGGATCAATGCTTTCTTCTCCACAGCGCCTCACCTCCCGCGAAGTACTGACAGCATACTTTAAAAATACAGGAATGTCCACAAACCTTTTGTCACTATTTTTCCATCACTTTTTGTCAAGGTCGCTCTCGGACACAAAAAGACTGAGATCCAGCTTTGTGAATCTCAGCCATTTTCTTAAATATGTGCAAAGGCGCGAGGCGCCCCGACCCTTACTGTTCTTCCGAAATCTCCTCCATGGATTCCGCCGGGGTTTCCTGCTGCGGCAGACCGCCCTCCTCCGGCGCGAGGCGCTCTCCCAGAAGAACCGGAGATTCCGACTCCTCCTCCGGCAGGGCATTTTGCTCCGGCAAGCGCCGGTACATCTTCATGGTCTGATGCAGCTGCTCCGCCAGTTCTCCGGTCAGGTAGCCGGGTCTGGCGCGCCACATCCAGTTTTTCCCCAGTGTGGAGGGCTCGTTCATGCGGGCCGTACCAGGAAGTTCGAGGAGATCCTGCATGGTGACGATGGCCGTGTCCGCCACGCTCGACCAGACGGCGCGCATCATGCTCCAGCACCAGCCCTCCTTCCGGTTCAGCCGGATATAGGCGGCGGCCCGCTCCTGTTCCGCCGGTGTCAGCGTTTTTACCCAGCCTTTGATCGTGTGATTATCGTGGGTGCCGGTGTAGGCGATACAGTTTCTTACATAGTTCTGCGGCAGATACTCACTGCTCGGGTCTCCGCCGAAAGCGAACTGCAGCACCCGCATACCGGGATACCCGCTCTCGCGAAGCATCCGCCGCACCGACGGTGTCAGGAAGCCCAGATCCTCGGCGATGATGTCCACATCTCCCAGAGCATTTCGCAGTGTCCGGAAGAGCTCCAGGCCAGGCCCCTTCCGCCAGTAGCCGTGCACGGCGTCCTCATGTCCATAAGGCACACAGTAATAGGCGTCAAAGCCACGAAAATGATCGATGCGGATCACGTCAAAGAACTCCTGCGTGCGGCGCACCCGGTCGATCCACCAGGCGTAGCCGTCCTCCCTCATGCGTTTCCAGCGGAAGAGAGGGTTGCCCCACAGCTGTCCCTTCGCCGTGAAAGCGTCCGGCGGACAGCCGGCCACCTCTGTGGGAATCCCTTCTTCATCCAGATCGAACAGCTCCGGACTGGCCCAGGTATCCGCGCTGTCCCGCGCCACATAAATGGGAAGATCGCCGATGATGCGGATTCCCTTTCCATTGGCATAGGCCTTCAGCGCCCGCCATTGTTTGAAAAAGAAATACTGGAGCATTTTCCAGAAAAACATTTCTGTTCCCAGACGTTTCTTGGCCTTCTCAACAGCTTCCGGCTCCCGCAGCCGCAGACCGCGCTCCCACCGATCCCAGGAGGCGCCGTGATTCTCGGTCTTGATAGCCATGAAAAGCGCGTAATCCTCCAACCACTGTCCCTGCGTCCAGCAAAAAGCATCATAGTCCTCCGGAATGTGCCGGGCAAACCGTTTGAAGGCTTTTCGAAGCACCGGATAGCGTTTCTCATAGAGTCCGCCGAAATCAATTTTGTCCTCTTTGGTTCCCCAGTCGACCGACATGATCTCTTTTTTTGTCAGGTAGCCCTCACGTTTCAACGTATCCAGATCAATCAGATAGAGATTTCCCGCAAACGTGGAACAGCACTGGTAGGGTGAATCCCCGAAACCCGTCTGCCCCAGGGGCAGGATCTGCCAGAAGGACTGTCCCGCCGCCTCCAGAAAATCGACAAATTCATACGCCTCCTTCCCCATGGCGCCGATCCCGTACGGGGACGGCAGGGAAGTAATATGCATCAAAATCCCGCCCGTTCTCACACTGTTCTCCTTTCGTCGCCGGAAGCCTGCGGCATGGCGTCCCGATAGACACGGGCTTCTTCGAACTCATTCCAGAGCCAGGTCCCGTCGTCTCTTCGAATGGCCTCCTCCATCTCGGCCAGGGCCTGCCGGTACTCATGCAGGACATCGGCCAGCGCCGTCCGGTTCTCCTGGCAGATCTGCTGCCACATGTCTGGAGACGAGGAGGCAATGCGGGTCAGATCCTTAAAACCGCCCGCCGCCAGCTTTCGCATCATCCCTTCCGGACTGTCGGAGCGCTTCACCAGATTCACCAGCGTATAGGCGATCACGTGCGGCAGATGACTGATGGCCGCGGTCACCCGGTCATGCTCCCGGTAGTCCATCACGATCGGCAACGATCCGATGGATGTCACCAGATTCCGGTATTCTTCAAGCATCCAGTCCGGCGTCTCTCCGGTCGGCGTCAATATGTAATAGGCATTTTCCAGAAGCCGGTCCTCGGCATGGGCATAACCAAAACGCTCCGATCCGGCCATCGGATGTCCGCCGATGAACTGGTGCGTCAGTCCCAGTTCTTCAACCGCTTCATGAATGGTCGTTTTCACGCTTCCCACGTCCGTCAGGATACACCCCGGCTTGACGATTTCCCGTAGTTTTTCCATACACCGGATGTTCACGCTGACCGGCGCGCATAAGAAGATCATATCGCAGGCGGCAAAGCTCTCATCGATGGCATCCTGCGCCTGATTCAGGGTTCCGTCCTTCAGGGCTGCCGCCAGGCTGGCCTTGCTTCGGTTATAACCAATCAGTGTTTTGCCCGGGTACACCCGGCGGATGGTCTTGGCCAGAGAACCGCCGATCAGTCCCAGGCCGATAAAGCCGATCGTCTCAATCGCCATACTGTGCTCCTCCTGCTCCTTCTCTCAATCGGAATCTAGTGTACCATTCTTTCCCGCGTAAATCAAGGAAATGGTATTCTTCAAATTTTTTTCATTTCAATGCAGAAACTTGTTTTTTTTAATAATTTATGCTATCATTTGAGCAAAAAGGAGGGCGTCTGATGATCGAACCACATGAACTTAAAAAAAGAGATTTATATCTGAAGAAGCTCATCGCATTTCAGGACACAGAACCTGTAAAGGTCGTCACCGGTATCCGCCGATGCGGCAAATCCAGCCTGCTTAAACTCATGATCCTGCATCTAAAGGAAAGCGGCGTCGCGGACGATCAGATTCTGGAGATGAATTTTGAATCTCACGCTTCCCAGAACATGAACAGTGACGATTTCTATGAATACGTCAGCCAGCATGTCAAACCAGACCGGAGAATCTACCTGTTCTTTGACGAAATACAGCGCATCCCCGGCTGGGAAAATGCAGTCAATTCTTTTCGTGTTGATTTTAACTGCGATATTTACGTCACCGGTTCGAATGCCTATATGCTCTCCTCCGAGTATGCCACCTACTTATCCGGCCGGTGCGTGGAAATAAAAATACTGCCATTATCCTTCTCTGAGTTTCTATCCTTTCACGGCTTCGAAATCAGAGAAACCCGCAGTGCTCTGGGTGGGACACGCAAACAGGCCTTTGATCAAACCGGTGAACGTTATGAGATCCGGGAACTCTTTGATGCCTACATGCGCTTTGGCGGCATGCCAGGCCTCGCCGACGTCGGACTGGATCAGGAAAAAGCCTTTGTTTTACTCGAAGGAATTTACTCAACGGTTATTATGAGAGATATTATTGAACGGGAGAGCCGTAGAGGCGGAAAGCGAATCACAGACCCTGTTCTCTTAAAAAAGATCGTTCTGTTCCTTGCCGATAACATCGGCAGCAACATCTCCGTCTCTTCCATCGGAAACACTCTGGTGAACGAAGGGCTGCTCGCGGACGGCCGACGAAAGGGAACGCCCAGCGCCAACACCGTCCAGGCCTATGTGAATGCACTGCTGGAAGCTTATTTCTTTTATGAGATCAAACGATTCGATATCAAAGGGAAGGAATTCCTGCGAACCCTGGGGAAATACTATATTGTCGATATCGGACTCAGGAACTATCTGCTGGGCTTCAGGAACCGTGACAGCGGGCATGCCCTGGAAAATATTGTATACTTTGAACTGCTTCGCCGCGGTTATGATGTATCAATCGGCAAGATCGGTCATTCCGAAGTGGACTTTATCGCGACAAAAACAAATCACAAAATTTATATCCAGGTCACTGAATCGATGACGAGCGAGGATATCCGCAAAAGAGAGCTGACCCCGCTGCAGAAGATCCATGACAACTACGAAAAAATCATCCTCTCCCTGGATACCGGCCTGGAAGATTCCTATGAAGGTATCAAATCCCTCAATTTAGTTGACTGGCTGCTCGCGGAATAACTGGATCCGGGAAAAACAGAGTCTGCTCCTGTTCCGTTTTTCGTGGAACAGGGGCAGACTCTGCTTATCAGACGTTTCTCACGAATCATCCATTCGCAGCCGTCACAACTCCCCGGCTAAAATTCCCAGCGCTTCATCCGCCTGCGCGATACAATACATAATTTCCTCTTCTGTATGAGCTGGCGAAAGACACAGCCGACTGTTATGAAGAATCCCGCGTTCTTTCAACATCCCCATAAAACGAACATGTTTTTTGAAGTCAGCATGCGCCAACGCATCCCTGTGATTGATAATTTTCTTCTTTTCTGTAAAAACAGGGAACAGAGCTCCCGGCATCCCCTGAACAATCATAGAAACACCGTGGCGATGTGCAGCCTCCAACAGGCCCTCTTTTAATGTATCCGTATTCCTGCGGATTTTTACAAACGCTTCTCCGTTGTTAGCTTCCAACTGGCGGATTGTTTCCAGAACGGCAGCTGCCGCCAGCGGATGTCCATTGTATGTACCCACAGCCAGCACCCTTGTGTCTGTAATCACATCCATGATCTCTTTTTTTCCCACAAAGGCCGCTACTGGGAAGCCACCCCCAATTGCTTTGGCAAAAGTACACATATCCGGCACCACGCCGTAATACTCGGCAGCACCTCCTAAGGCTACACGAAAGCCCGTCAGCGTTTCATCATAGATCATCACAACATGATGCTGCGTACAGAGATCCCGGACTCCCTCCAGATAACCCGGCTCCGCCACACAGCCGTTCATGTTCAACGTGACAGGTTCCATAACAACACACGCTATTTCATCACCATGCTCCTCAAACAAACGGCGCATTTCATCCAGGTCGTTCCATTCAATCAGAACACAGTCGTCCAGAGCATGGCTTGCCCGCCCCTCTGTGTAACACATCTCTGAGTAATAATCATCCGGGTCCACCGCATTTTTAGCGAAAGGTTCTGTCACGCTTTCTGTCATCCCGCCCAGGACAAAATCCATTCCGCCATTATACTGACCTTTAAATTTAACATACACATTCTTGCCCGTGGACGCGCGGGCCGTGCGCACAGCTCCTGCTACAGCATCTACCCCGGATACGCAAAAACGAACCAGCTCTGCAGCGGGAATAACCTCCTTGATCTTCTCGGCCGCCTCAATCTGAATGATCGAGTCCCAGTTGGTATACAACCCATCCATCTGCCTTTTCAGGACTTCCCGATACGCTTCATTACTATGTCCCAAAATGGCCGGACCGGCTGACAGTGAAAAATCATAATAGGTGTTTCCATCATAATCTCTTAATTTGCAGCCGTCGGCACTCTTAAAATAAATCGGAGCACTGTGCTTTTCTTTTTTGAAATTTGAGAGAACTCCCCCAGCGATGCATTCACAAGCCCTCTCGAAAATCGCATCATTCACAGTATGAGAATACATTTTATCTACAGGTTCCTTTCTCTCTTTATTTTTTCCACAGTTTCACGTCCGGTTTTTACATAACGCATGATATTGTCACCCAGAATCAACTGCTTCTCCTCTGGACGGATTTCAGCTCCCCGGATCTTATCAATATTCAGCCACGCATCAATCATGGGCATATCGCTCCCCCAGATCACTCGCTCCGCTCCAATCACCCGAACCGCTTCCTCTACCATTCCAAAGTCCATGCCGGATGCCGTCGTATCCAGAATCAGATTGGGATGCCGTCTGGCCACCGCAATAGCTGTATGCCAATCTCCCCCCGAAATGGGAGTACAGCCCATATGTGCCATCATCATCGTCAGATTCGGGAAATCCCTGCAAATCACATCCATCTCTTCTGAAGTAGCGTGGGCAAGAACCGGCACCTTCCATTCCTGTGCCATCTCATAAATGGGGTACATATAACGGTCTGCCACCGACAAAAAGGCCTCATACCCACCGACACCTCTCGGATGCGAGTAAACTTTAATGCCATGAAATCCCCAATCAAAAATGCACTTTTTGACATGATCATATATCGGCTGTCCATGGCGTGGAGAAGTGACGGAAGTATATCCCAAAATTCGATCCGGCCATTTACGCATCGCCTCATAGATTTCCTGATCGCCCAAACGGTAATCATAATACAGTGCCTTTACATGCGTGCAAAAAAGCTTATCTACCTTCATGCGGTCAGCAATCCGTATAATGTCCTCAAAATCGCACTCCAGATCAATCGTTTCAAATCGTCCAACATGAACGTGGGCATCTACGATCATCGCTCCGCTCCTTTCCCCAGCCCAAATAATGTAGCAGCATTTTCCCCCAGAATCTGACGTTTTTCCTCCTCCGTAATCTCAGCCCCTCGGATTTTCGCCAGACCACAGGCCACATACTGGAGTGGCGCCGCATATCCTCCAAGGATCCTCTCGCTTCCCACTGCTTTTACCAGATCATCAATACCCCGATATCTGGTCAGCGCAGCCGTCGCCAAATATACCCGTGAATTCTTCTGCGCATATTTCAAAAGTGGCAAATACTCTCCCGCATTAAAATTCTCTACAAGAAAGGTCGTTTCAGGGAATGCATCCATAAAAGCTGTAACCTGCTGTACAGAGAGCGCCGCCAGACCCCAGTTCATCATAATCCGAATAGGAATATTAACGACCATATCTCTCTCTGAAGCCGTCTCCACCAGTTCTTTCAATCTCCTGTCCTCTGCGGAAAGAGTGTAACCATGATAGGAAGGATAGAGTTTTACCATTCTGGCTCCTCGCTCCGCACAGGAAGTAAGATAGGCACAATTATCCCTGTCATTGAGGGTACTTACTGACACCGCGGGGTACAGACGTCCCGGGTGGTTTTCAACGGCGCCGAAAACCATATCATTTCCCATAGAGTCGTCGTAAAATATGCCGGCCAACGATGTCACAAAAGCTGCATCAACCTGAAATTGATCCATCAGTCGAACGATCCCATCACCCGTGCTGTCTGCATATTTGTTAGCCCAATAGGGCCATGTACCGATAAATCCTGTGATATCTACAATCATCCTGTTCTCCCCTATAACCTCAGCAGCTGAGCCTGTCTGATTTGTTATTCCTCCATGGCATTCAGCAGAGCATCTACGATCTCATCTCCAAGATCCGCCCGTACCATGTCATAAACATCCTGCGCGGCTTCCACCATCTGGCTCTTGGTATCTTCATCAAGCTCAATAATCGTAAGGCCTGCCTCTTCCAGTGTATTGATGGCTTCCTCTTCCACTTCCTTCGCAAAGTCCATCGTGCTGTCAAGCGTCTCCTCCATGGCCATCTGAATCATCTCCTGATATTCCGGCTCCAGCGAATCCCACCAGTCTCCGTTCACCAGATAGCAGAGCACAAACATAATATGGTCTGTTTTAATGATATAATCCTGCTGCTCGTAGAAGTTTCCTACAATAATCGTGCTGAAAGGATTCTCCTGCGCATCAACGACACCCTGCTCCAGCGCCATGTATAATTCAGAATAAGCAATCGTTGTAGGACTGGCTCCCAGCGCGGTCCAAAATGCCCGATGATATTCATTATCCAGGGTACGAATCCGAATCCCCGAAAAATCTTCAAAGCTCCGAATCTCTTTGTTACTGCTGGTTTCCCGGAAAGAAGTAGGACACATACCAATCAGTTTAAAGCCTGACTCTTCCATTGCCTCATCTAAAAGAGTTCGGAAATCGCTGTCTTTAAGAACTTCGTAGGCTTTATCGACATCTGTCAGCGCACAAGGCATGTCGAACGCACTCATGGCTGACACAAAATCACAAAGCACAGAGGTGGCCTCGATTGTCATCGTCACTTCACCGCTCAGCACACTCTGGGTTACGGTCGCATCATCACCCAATGAATTGTTATCATAATTCGTCACTTTTATTTTACCTCCGGAATGTTCTTCCAGAAGTGAAGCAAACAATTCTGCCGAATATCCATGAGGAACCGTATTATCTCCAGAATATGCGTTGATAATCTCAATCTCCGGACCATCCTCTGGAAGTGTCGGCCATTCTGAGTCATTGGATGCCTCTGCCGTCCCCTCAGCCTCTGAAGCATCCTCCGCAGCTGTCGTTTCTGTTGTCTCTGTGGTTTCCTCCTGCGAGCTTTCATTCTCTGTCGATTCTGAACTTCCGCTGCTTCCGCATGCTGTCATGGATATCACCAGAATAGCAGCCAAAAGCAATGCAATTTTTCTTCTCTTCATACTCATTTCCTCCTGTAAATGTTGATAAATGGTTACATGTATATCTTTCTTTGACTTCCGCCCCGCCGTACGCGTCCGACATTATGACAAAAGTACAAGAGAGATTTCTGGAACATATGTGATCAAAAGCAGCGCAATCAGGAAAAACAGGATAAAACCGATTGCCTTTTTACCGATTTCCATCACAGACAGATTTACCATCGGACTCGTCACGAACAAATTGACACCAAAAGGCGGTGAAACAAAACCGATACAAAGGTTTACTGTCATAACAACACCGAAATGAACCGGATCAATTCCCATGGACTCCGCCGCCGGAAGCACGATAGGCGCCAGAATAATCAGCGCTGGGCCAGCATCAATGAACATTCCCAAAATAAGGAAAAGTACATTGCAGGCCATCAGGAAGCTGATGCTGGAACTGAAATTGTTCATAATAAATTCGGATAGCATGGAAGGAACTCCCAGCAGCAACAAAACCCGGCTAAAGGCGGATGCTAACGCCAGCATCAGGCAAAGCGGAGCATAGGATTTAATAGAACTCAGAACCACATTCCCCAGATCTGCGATTTTCATAGAACGATAAACGAACAAAGATACAATGATCGAGTACAGAACAGAAAATGCCGCCGCCTCGGTAGGTGTACAGATTCCACCGTAAATACTGCCCAATATAATTACCGGCGTCAAAAGAGCCCAAAAGCTTTCTTTTAGAACCCGGAACAATCCCTTTTCTCTTAACCGACCACAATTTTCCGCAATTTTTTCCTTATCTTCCCCGACTCTTTTGCAATAAATGTAAGCATATACACACAGAGAGAGGGCTACGAGAATACCCGGGAAAATTCCCGCCACAAACAAATCTGCTACAGAGGTTCCTGTTGCCACACCATAATTAATATAGGGTATACTCGGCGGTATAATCACACCCAGTCCGGCTGCCGTAGCAACAAGCGCAGCCGCAAAGCTCTTCTCATATCCCAGTGAAATCAGTAAGGGAATGCTCATCCCCCCCCCACAGCGGCTGCCGTAGCTGGACCAGATCCTGAAATCGCACCGTAAAAAAGGCAGGTAACAATCACTGCACACGGCATACCGGCTGTCTTATTCCCAAGCAGGAAAGCAAACACATTGAACAATCGCTCTGAAATACCTCCCATCGACATGATTGCCCCGGAGAGAATGAAAAGAGGAAGTGCCAACAAAGGCGTACTGTTCGCTCCTGCCACAATATTCCGCAAAACAAATTGAGCTGTTCCGGCAAAGGAAGCATCCATCAATCCAGGAAGAAGTGTCGCAATACCCATCGAGACAACAATCGGTGCTCCAAGCAACAGTAAAATCGCAAAAACCACAACCAAGCATACGATCACGTTCTGCTACCCCCTTTCAGGCTTATAAGATACAAAACAAGATCCTGTATCGCACGAATCACTCCCATCGCCAGTCCCGGTATAGTAATCCCTTCAAGAAGATAGATCGGCAAACCGATCGCGGCTGATGTCTGTCCACTTCCAATCGAATTTGCGATATATCCAAAAGAAGCTCGAAATAAAATCAGATAAAATGCCAGTGTGACGAGTTTGATTACAATTTGGACAATCACCCGCACCACCTTTGGGAAGACTCGTTCGAGCAAATCCACATGAAGCATCAGATGATAACGTGTACAATATCCTATGCTGATAAATGTGGACCAAACCAGGCCATAGCGACAGAATTCCTCCGCCCAGTAAAGCGGTGAATTGAAAACATATCTCATAATAACCTGCAGGATCATCACGACAGCAATGATTACCAATAGTAATGCCATCAGATATTCTTCCAGATGTTTCTCAATCCACAACAATACTTTCATTTGTATCTCCTCCTTCCATTCCCTTTTACTATGTTCTCTCTTATCATATATTTCCATTCTTTTGATGACAGGAGTGTATCACATGTCGGTAGTTAAACACTTTGGGGGGAGGCTTACGCCTCTCTTTTTTATTGTAAATA
>JAJQCL010000160.1:2892-4914 GCA_021202715.1 Lachnospiraceae bacterium | reverse complement strand
CTCTGCCTCCGGTTCAATCGGCGTCACCGCACCGACCTTGGGACTGGCGTCCACCGCATAGACCCACACGCCGTCTTCCTCCATGGGGACCGTCACGACAAAGGGACTGATCGTCTCGTAATTGTCGGATTCCGTGGTCTGTACCACCAGATACAGGCCAAGTTCGAGACCCTCAAAAGATATTTTCCCGTCCTCCCCGGCAGAGGCCGTCGTGCCGCTGAGGCTATTTTCCTCCACGTAAGCCGCCAGTTCCGCCGCCAGGCCGGTGTCAGTCACATCCAGGTTCGATGTACAACCAACAAACGCATCTGTTTGAACATAGACCATGTTGCCGTCATCCAGATCGAGCGCCGCCACTTCATAGAGGGTGATTTCCCCGCCGGACACCGCACTGCCGCCGCTGTCCGCCAGCGTCAGGCTGATGGAACCCGTCCGGCCCATATCCAGATCCGGTGCTTCCGCTGCAAAAACGGTTCCAGATACGCCCACAAGCATAATCAGGGATAATAAGAACGGCAATCCACAGCGGTCCAGTTTCCTCATGAATCTCATCGAGCGATTCCTCCTCATTTTTTCTTTTTCCGCGTACTCATGAGCAGCCAGAACAACAGGATCAGCAGCAGCGGCACGGAGATCAGCGCCGCGATGATCCATGTGTTGAGGCGGTAGGCCTCCGCATTTACATGGATGCGCGATTCTGTTTGATCTGTCCGTTTGCCCCGCACCAGCAGCCGATGGCTGTTGACGCCGTACGGGGTACAGGTCATCAGGGTACAGTAATCTTTCCCTTCCTCTATGTACAGGTCCTCAATTTCTTCCGGCAGGACGATGGTGATCTGGTCGACCTCATAGGTCAGCACCTGATCCAGCACGGTGATCGTAAATGTATCACCCACCTCCAGCTTATCCAGGTTGGTAAAAAGCAGGGCACTCGGGAGCCCGCGATGCGCCGAAATAACGGCGTGGGTGCTTTCGCCGCCGACCGGAAGGCTGCTTCCCTCCAGATGGCCCGCGCCCGCCGCCAGAACATTGGCCTCCGTGCCATGGTAGATCGGGAGTTCCACGTCGATCTTATCGATCGTAATGTAGCCCATAACCCCGGTCCCGGTAACGTCCAGAAGGTCCCAATAATCCTCATCCACCAGGTCCGTATCCGTGATCGCATCTGCGGAACCGATCTCAGCAAGCGCCTCATTGTACGCCTCCGCAGCCTCCCAGTAAGCGGTATAATCTTCTTCCGACATATCCGCGACCGCCGAATCATAGACGGCGACGGCCCGCGACTGAACCCGCTCGTTCCACCAGTTACTGACGGATGGATAGCAGAAAATCCCCACTCCTACAATGGCTATGAGGATCAATACAGCCGTCCACAGACGGTCATGCTTCCCTGCCTTTTTCGTCCTTTCTTTTTCTGGCTTTTTCATGGTCTCACATGCCTCTCCTGCCTTTCCCTGTCGGCTCTTCGCTGTCTGCCTGCGACATTTCACATCACAGGCAGACACCGGACAACCGGCAGCTTCTGTATCCTTCTGCCCCGGCCGGATGACCGGAGCAAAAGGATACGGCCAGCTTTATACTTTATTTGCCAGCCTTACAGCTTCGCAGGCATTAAGCCCTTCTCATGCGTCTTCTCGTGATCAGAAGCACCACGGCGCCAAGGACAAGGACACCGCCGACGATGTAGAAGATCGTGGTGCCGATGCCGCCGGTGGAAGGAAGAGACGAACCGGATTTGTTCTTAACCTGGAGCTCATACAGCCCATTCGTATTTTTAGTCAGCGTATCTCCCGAGCCGGTGGTGACGGACCATGTGCCCTCTGTGTCCATGGCGATAATCACAGTAATTTTATCTGACAGAAGATTGTATCCATCAGGGGCAATAAGCTCCTCGATATAGTAGGTACCTTCGCCTAAACCTTCGAAGGTCAGAACACCATTGTCATCCACATAGCCCTCTGCAACGAAATCCGTAGTATCCGTCGTCTTGGTCACTTCCGTCACCTTGGAATACATTGTTGA
>JAJQCL010000160.1:0-2882 GCA_021202715.1 Lachnospiraceae bacterium | reverse complement strand
CTTATTCTCTTAGCTATCTGCAGTCTCTGTGGTCGGTTAAGTTTCCGTATATGTTCCATCGGTCAGGCGATAATATGTGCCAGATGTATCCTCTTTAAAGATTTCACTGTTGACATAGACAACATTTAACGCAGTGCCGGAAATGCTGAACTTCGCTCCGGTCAGCGTTGTACTTGTGTTATCGTTATCTACCTTGGTAATCTGAATACCCGTCACATAGGTAGTGGTGGTTTGTTTCGGGGTCTCACCTACAGGATCTTCGGGATCAGGGGTGTCGCCCGTCCCCACAGGTGTAGCCGTCGGATTGTTGGAATAGATCGCATACACTTCGTTCGTGTTGCCGTTCGTTGTCATATCGGCATCCTCATTGATGGTGGCCGAGTAAGTAATCGTAATTTCTGTGCCTACAGTGTAGTTTGCCAGAAGATTCACTGCATCTTTGAAAACAATCGTAACCGTGGTGCTGTCATCACTGTTCGTAATCGGTGTAACAGTATAGCTTGATGTGTCCAGTGTTACACCGCCAATTTTGATTACCACGTCATTGTTGAAGGTCAATCCTTTTGAAAGCGTATCGATCACGTTAAAATAATACTTTGTATATCCGCTCACATTAGGTACATGCGACGTTACCTTGAAGCTGACCGTATCTCCGATGGAGCCGGTGTTATAATCGCCATATGTATCATCGCTTTCGTCGCTCGTGGTACCATTGTCGTCCTGAAGGACTTCCTTGGACGTATCGGGAACAACCGCTTTCGTGGCGATCTCATTTGTCGTACCGGCAACCACCTTTATAATGTAGCCGGATACAGCGTCCTGATCTGTGCCAGTGCTTGTAGAACTGTCAACCACGATATAATAACCTTCCGCCAGACCGCTGATCGTATAGCTGTATGTACCGCCGCTCTCCTCTGTTGCACTTTCGCGTGTGCCGGAAGCAGTGCTGCTCACATTGGCTGCTACCACGATAGAAAACGCATTGGCAAATGCGGCCTTATCGTTGTTCGCTGCCAGTACTTCAGCAACTTCTTCTGCGGTATAAGTGCTGGCGGTGAAATAAGTACTTAACGTACTATTATTTTTCAGTGCCGTAACCAGCGCAGTTGAATCCACCCCGTCGCCCCATGTTACATTAGACAGGGTGTTTCCAGAGGACGTTCCTGCAAAAATCTGATAAGCAGTAAACGTGTGGTTCTCTGAGGCCACACCGGTGATGGTGATGCTTTCGCTGCCCGACGCTGCGAACGCTGTCACACTAATCCCCATGACCATCGCCAGGGCCAGCACGAGGCCGAGAAGTTTCTTTAATTTCTTCATTTTTTACCTCCTGAAATCATTTTTGATAGCATCTGCCACGCCGGTTTTCTGATTCCCGGCTGGCAGGATAACCCATTTCGATCAGCTGTTTGCTGATTTCATATACGTATATGGTAGGCCCACCGGCCTTTCCTCTGCTCCCTCCGGCACGGGTCCCGTGCACCCGGGATACCCCCCGTCCTCAGACACTTTCTCATTTTTCATTCACCTCCCCCGCCTGTGCCAGAAGCGACAGGCGTTCCAGCAGCCAGATGCACCGAACGATCTTCCTTCGGGAACCTGCTTTTTCCCTGCATGAAAACATCCATGCTGTATGATACTATGATTTGAGCGACAAAAGGGTATGACACTACGGATTGCTCCGTGCTTTGCACCTCTGTGCGTAAGTTCGATCACGAAAATCAAAGATTTTCCCCAAAGGGCGCCTTCGGTGTATCTCACTTATCTCGCAATCCTAACAACATTCGAAATCCGCTCATTTTGGCCCAAATACTGGCCAAAATGGCTACTTTCTCATGTTGTTGCGGTTCCCAAGGTCATGAATTGGAACGCGAGCGTTCCATTCCTGACCTTTTGTCCCTTGTGTCATACTATAGGAGAATTAAGCAGGCCGCCTCTGGAAGCGCGTCGGCAAAACAGATCCCCGGTTGGTGTTTGGGAGAGCATCTTTAAGTATTCAACTAAGAGAGGGAAACGCGAAAAACATTGGAAAATCAGGCGATTTTCGCTTCGGCCTGACCACGGATCTGACCACCCAGGCTGAAACAGGGCAGCTTGTTGATCTGCGCTTTTTTGACGTCCATCGAAGGGTGGACATAGCGCTGCAGGGTGATTTTTACATTGGAATGGCCCATGATCTCGCTGAGTGATTTGATGTCAACGTTATATTCCACGCAGCGGGTCGCAAAGGTATGACGAAGGGTATGGAAGGTATGATCGGCAACATTTGCCCTGCGAAGGAAACGCTTGTAGCGGTCAAGGCAGCCCCGCGGCTCCATATATTTGACAGTGCCCGTCATGACATAACAGCATGCAGGACGCCGGCGCTGCATAAAATATTGAAAAACCGGCTCCGGCAGCGGAATCGTGCGAATAGAGCACTCCGTTTTCGGCGTCCCAATGACCACTTTTGTCTTAGCTCCGGTCCCCTCGTCCGCAGAGGCAATCCGGTAGACCGTCCTCCGGATTGTAAAGGTTCCATTTTTACAGTCGAAATCGCCCCACTGCAGGCCGCAGGCTTCCCCGATGCGAATCCCCCCATAAAGAGAGAGCAGCACGCCAAGGCAAAACGGCGTATCTTCTTCCATCGCTTTCTTTTCGATCAGATCCTGCTCCCGGCTTGTAAAGACACTGATGTCCGGCTGACGGCTGGTTATGGCCGGGCCTTCCGGCAGGATATCAATCAGCCCCCGTTTCTTAGCAAAACGCAGAATCTGCATCAGGATCACTTTCATGTCAGACATCGTTTTGTCTGAAAGCGCCCCGCCGCCCAGCCGCCCGTTCTTTTTTTCTTCATCCAGAAATGCTGCCAGCCTGCTGCTGTTGATATCGCCGACCAGCCG
>JAJQCL010000069.1 GCA_021202715.1 Lachnospiraceae bacterium | reverse complement strand
CTGCGCGGCCGCGTTCACCGCCAGCCCGCCCCCGCCGCAGATCCCGAGTATCCCGATTTTCTCCGGATCTACGTTGTCCTGCTCAGAGAGGAAATCCACCGCTGCCATGAAGTCCTCCGTATTAATGTCCGGGGAGGCCATGTATCTGGGCTGTCCGCCGCTCTCGCCTGTGTAAGACGGATCAAAGGCGATGGTCAGAAAGCCACGCTCCGCCATTGTCTGGGCATACAGCCCGGAGGACTGCTCCTTCACGGCCCCGAAGGGACCGCAGACCGCGATCGCCGGAAGCTGTCCCTGCGCATCCTTTGACACATACAAATCGGCTGCTAACGTGATGCCGTAGCGGTTGTGAAAGGTGACCTTGCTGTGGTTTATCCTGTCGCTCTTCGGGAACGTCTTATCCCATTCCATTGTCAGGTTCAGTTTTTCTTCCATGATAAAATCCTCACTTTCTCTTTACAGGCACATCTTATAAATATTCACAACATCATCCACGTTCAAAGACCGGACTCCGATGATTCCGCTTTCTCCGCAAACGTGTTCCGCCATCGCGCGGAAATGCGTTTCATCAATGCCGAGTCTGGAAAGGGACGGCTCCAGTCCCAGCGTCTCAAAAGCAAATGTGTTGACGGCCTCGATGGCCTTCTTTGCCCCTTCTGTCACATTGTCGCTCTTTTCAAGGCCGAACACCCGTTCTCCCAGGCGGCAGATTGCAGGTGCTGTATCCTCGTTCAAAATGTAGGTCAGCCATCTCGGCGTCAGGATGGCCAGTCCGTGTCCATGTGTGATGTCGTAGTACGCGGACAGTTCATGCTCCATGCCATGGCACGCGCAGGCGTGTACCGTACCGGCATCGAGGATGGAGTTCAGCGCCATCGAGGAAGCCCACATCAGATTGGCGCGGGCCTCATAATTGTCCGGCTCTTTCAGGGCAACCGGCGTCCATTTGACGACCGTGCGCATAACCGCCTCCTGCATTTCCAGCACCAGATCGAAGGTTGCCTCTCCCGCCAGATAATAGTTATCCAGCACATGGTTAAAGATGTCAAATGCACCGCAGGCTGTCTGGTAGGGAGGCAGGGAAAAGCTGAATTCCGGATTTTCAAAGGCTGCCTTTGGAATCAGCGCATCCCCACCGAGCCCAATCTTCTCATTGGTTTCCATATTGGAAATCACGCACCAGGCATCCATCTCGGAGCCGGTAGCGGCATTGGTCAGAACAGCTATAAGCGGCAACGCATCCGTCGCCCAGACACCGGAAGATACAAGCGGCCATACATCGCCGTTTTCGGTTTTAGCTGCTGCAGCGATGCCTTTGGCACAGTCGATCGTCGAACCTCCGCCGACAGCCAGAATGACATCGATGCCTTCCTTCCTGCAGATCGCCGCGCCTTTATTCGCCGTAGTGTGACGGGGGTTGGGTTCCACGCCGGACAGTTCAAACAGCTCCATGCCATTGTCACGCACCAGTGACACGACCTGGTCATAGAGACCACTGCGTTTGATGGAGCCTCCGCCATAGACCAGCAGCACTTTACGGCCATAATTTAAAAGCTCGCCGGGCAGGTTTCCCATCTGGTTCCGCCCAAAATATACCTTGTCGGGGTTGTGAAAAATAAAGTCATTCATTGCTTGTTCCTCCTTTAATACCAGTCATGTTTTTCATTTCGATCCAAAGCGTTGATCTGTTCCATTTCCTCATCCGTCAGGCTGTATGTGCCAAGCCCCATGATGGGCATTTCATAGCCGCTGTTTAGCAGTACCGTTTTCGTTTCAAAGTCAAATTCACCCACACTACGCGCCTCACTTTCCGGTAATTCTAAACCTTCCACCCATTCAGCCACCTCACTTTCCGTTGCATCCCCGGAGAACCGCCGCCCCTCCATCCAGGTAACGGTATCGGAGCAGAGATCATGCAGATTTTCAGCGCTGGAGCCAATGCCGCTGCTGTGAGAAGTACAGAATGGGATAATCGTCACATCAGACAAATCATAACTCTCCAAAAAGGTGCTGACAATCCGCGGCGCCTGCCCGTGCCAGATGGGATAACCGAGGAAAATCACATCGTATTGCTCAATGTTCTCCACACTGCCGGAGATGGCAGGACGGGCGGAGGAATCTGCCTGCTCCTGATTGGCACGGCTGGAGGAGTCGTTGTAGTTTAAGTCGTCCTCTGTATAAGGCGTCTCCGGAACGATCTCATAAATATCTGCTTCCGTTTCTTCTGCAATCCACCCTGCTACCTGTTCTGTAGTACCGGTACAGGAAAAATAAGCAACGAGGATATTGCTATCTGAATCAGTCGCCTCATCCCCGGCTTCCTCTGATGTATCCGTATCTGTTCCTTCGGTCTCACTCTCCGTATCCGATTGACTGTCCGTAATCGAAATCGTGCTGCTTTCAGAATCGGATGACGACTCCGCACTCTCAGAGCTGCAGGCCGCCAGCATGAACACCATGCAGACCAGAAGAACGAATGCGATCCGTCGCTTCATGCTATCCCTCCCTGCTGATTTTTTTGATGGTTTTTGCAGGCACGCCGCCCACAACGGTATAGGGCGGCACATTCTTTGTCACGACAGCCCCCGCCGCTACAACAGACCACTCGCCGATAGACGGTCAATATTTCTTCGCCCCCTTTTTGCTCAGCCGGTTTACAAGGTAATCCAGACAGTCCAGCTTTTTCTGCTCCGTATGGATATGATCCAGTAAATCTCTGCGGCTGTTTTGTAATGTAACCTGTAATTCCCGGTCTCGCCCTTCTTTTTGCAGCATGACACAGTGAGCGATCATTTCCTCTCCAAAACCGATGTCTATGAGATTCTGATAGAAACGCTGGAATTCGTTGTTTGCTTCCGGCATGACAGCTCACCTCCTCATATCTGTATTTTATATTGATGCGCAGGGAATGGCAAATACTTGCTTTCTATTTCTGGATATTCTTGAAAAGAATATCTGTTTGCGTTATAATCTGACCTGAAGAGATTTCCATCGCTTGCGAATGAAAATCGCGAGGGTCAACGAACGGCAAAGCCGTGAGTGGAACAAAAGTGCAGACAGAATATGGAGGATATATGATGGAATTGCGGGTTTTACGGTATTTTATCGAGGTTGCCAGAGAAGGCAGCATCACCGGTGCGGCCAGAGCGCTGCATATTTCTCAGCCTACTTTATCCAAACAGCTCAAGGAGCTGGAGGCCGAGTTAGGATGCAAGCTGTTTGTCCGGGGAAATTATAATGTGCATCTGACGGAAGAAGGAATATTGCTGCGCAAACGGGCGGAAGATATCCTGGACATGGCGGATAAGACGATCGGAGAATTTCAGTCTCTGAATGACGTGACAGGCGGCGATGTGCGGATCGGCTGCGCGGAATCCTGGCTGATTCACTATCTGGCCGATGTGATAAAGGATTTTCGCGTGCAATATCCGGGGCTGCGGTTTCATATCACCAGCGGAGACACCCGCGTGGTCGTGAACGACCTGGAACAGGGACTGTCGGATTTTGCGGTCATTGTGGAGCCGCCTGACCTGTCAAAATACAATTATCTTTCCCTGCCGGGCGGTGACACCTGGGGACTTTTAATGCGGACGGACAACCCTCTGGCACAGAAAACAACCATCTGCCCGGAGGATTTGCAGGGTGTCCCGCTCATCACTTCGCCCCAGTCCATCCGTGCGGATCTTCCGCGATGGTGCGGGGAAACCGTCGATCAGCTGAACATCGTCGGAACGATCAATCTGTTTTATAATGGTTCTGTTTTTGTCAAAGAGGGGATCGGATGTCTGCTGGTCTTTGACCGTTTGGCGGATGTCAGTCCGGAGAGCGGCCTGTGCTTCCGCCCTCTGTCTCCAAAGCTGGAAACAAAAATGTATATTATCTGGAAGAAATATCAGGTCTTTACGCCGATTGCAGAGAGACTGATCGATTTGCTGAAAGAGCGACTCTCTTAAAGAGGAGCTGCTTTCCGCAGCCCCTCTTTAAACGATCATCCACTAGTAAAGTGAACCTCCGCTGAATACAACCGATTCATACTGATGATTTTTCTTTGACTGGGATTTAGTCTTCTTATACCAGTAATAATCTCCCTGTCCCTTGCCATAATTCTGGATCTCCACATCTACATCATAGTAATATGTAACACCATTCACTACGGCACAGTTCCAGGAATGTCCTGCCGTTGTCCCATTCCGGTTCAGGTAATAACCACTGCAGATTCCGGCTTCAACACCTACATGATTACAAAGGATCTGGAAAATAGCCGCATTTAGAAGCATCTCCTATTGTTTCAAAACGCAGTCTGGGCCAACAATTCTCCCTGTGCATCTAAACCTCACTTAAAGAGGGTACAACCCTCGTCCTTAAACTCTTCGATTTTGGCTTCCAACTCTTCAGTAGTTACTTCCAAGTACTCAGCCAGGCAATCAATACAATAGAAATTGACTGCTTTGGGATTAATCAGTTTTTTAGTTAGACCAACCTCGTTTTTCGTCAAGGCTGCCTTTCCGCAAACATAACAGTTGAATTCTTTCATTTTAATTACTCACTAAACTCTCTAATACCAAACATTGGAAGGTCTTTGCCGCTGTATTCTACATCAAGCAAGCCCAGTTGGTACTTAATTGTATCCCTCATTTTTCTGGTCCTATCCAGGCAATAGCGTCTAAATTCTCTGGTTGAGATGTCGGAGGCACTTTGTACATGGGGGAATAGGAGTTTTAAGTATGCTGTTGCGATTCTTTTTACCGCCTCCGTGTCTCTTGTATCTGCGCCATGATATACGTAAAACAACGAGAAAACATCCTTCCACTTTTTCAAAGGCCATGTTATACTGCTATCAGAAAGGACGAAACCGCCTCGATGTTTGACACTGGCACCCTTTACTCCGACGATCCGGAAGTCATCTTCCGCGCGAAGGACATCGAAGAGA
>JAJQCL010000127.1:2048-4958 GCA_021202715.1 Lachnospiraceae bacterium | reverse complement strand
TGTCCGATCTCTCCGGCGGCTCCATGGCTGCCGGAAACGAGTTTCCCGTGTAAAACCACACCGCCGCCGATGCCGGTTCCCAGAGTAACCATCACCATACTGTCATGGCCTGCCCCGGCGCCATAGAGTGCTTCGCCGAGAGCCGCCACATTGGCATCGTTTTCCGCGTGAACCGGAACACCGCCGAGAAGACGCGAGAGATCTTTCTCGATATTCATCCGCCCCCAGCCCAGATTAACGCAGTGATTCACGATGCCGTCCGGCGTGACAGGTCCGGGCAGCCCGATCCCGGCTCCCTGCACCTGATCCATCGCCAGGCCTCTGTCCTCGATTTCTCCGAGCAGTGCATCCCGGATATCCTCCAGAATATGCACTCCCTGCTCTTCCGTACGGGTCGGGATCTCCCACTTTCGCAGAAGCTTCCGGCTTGCGTCAAACACGCCCAGCTTCACGGTCGTTCCGCCGACGTCAATGCCAAAACAAATCTTCTCCATGTTTTCCTCCCGTTTCTTGACCCCGCCCTGTCCTACAAATATTGCCATTTACAGCTGCGCGTCCACAAAGATCGCATAGATCGCGCGGATGGCATTTTCAAAGTCGTCATTCTTCACCGATGATGATGTTTTCCTCATCGGAGCCCTGGTCGATCATACGGACATTGATCCGTGCATGAGCCAGCGAAGCAAAGACACGCCCCGCGGTACCGCGCGCATTCTTCATGCTCCGTCCCACCACAGCGATCAGCGCCAGATCCGGACTCAGGGAGATCAGATCCGGATGAACCAGCCGGTTAATCGCAGACAGAACTTCCTGCTCCTTCTTCTCGAACTGATCCTGCTCCACAAACACGCTCATCGTATCGATCCCGGAGGGTACATGCTCAATGGAGATGCCGTACGTTTCAAAAGCCTCCAGCACCCGCTTGACGAAGCCAACCTCTGAGTTCATCTGATCCTTCTCGATGTTGACCGCTACAAATCCCTTCTTTCCGGCGATACCCGTCACCGTGTAGGGAGCTTTGGCGCAGGTTGTGCTGACGATCATCGTCCCCGGCTCCTCCGGCGCGTTGGTATTGCGGATATTGATCGGGATGCCAGCCTTGCGCACCGGAAAGATCGCATCCTCATGCAGGACGGAAGCTCCCATATAGGCCAGTTCCCGCAGTTCCTTATACGTAATGATGGAGATAACCTCCGGATTCTCCACGATGCGCGGATCCGACACCAGGAACCCTGGTACGTCGGTCCAGTTTTCATAGAGAGCCGCCCGAACCGCCCGGGCCACGATGGAGCCGGTGATGTCAGAGCCGCCGCGGGAAAAGGTCTTCACCTTCCCATCCGGCATGGCGCCATAAAAACCGGGAATCACAGCGCGCGTCATCGTCTCGAGGCGCGCCCCCAGCACCTTGTTGGTCTTTTCTGCATCAAATACGCCTTCCTCCGTGAAACAAATCACTTCCGCAGCATCCAGAAATTCATACCCCAGATAGTTGGCCATCACGATGCCGTTCAGATACTCGCCGCGGGAAGCCGCATAGTCCGAACCAACTTTATTACGAAAGTTTTCCGCGATCACGTCAAATTCACTGTCCAGATTCAGATTCAGCCCCAGCCCCTGAATGATCTCATCGTACCGGTTCCGTATGGTCTGCAGGTCCTTAGTGAAATCTCTCTCCGCTTCCGCCGTGGCGTAGCAGCGGTACAGCATGTCCGTCACCTTGGTATCCTTACTGAAACGGCGGCCGGGCGCGGAAGGCACCACGTACCGGCGGTTCTCGTCCGCGCGGATGATGGCTCCCACCTTTTCAAACTGCTCTGCGCTGGCGAGAGAGCTGCCGCCAAATTTCACTACCTTCTTCATGTCTCTGTATCCTCCTTGGGAAACCGGGCACGCCGGTTATATGTTTGCAAACGCACTATTTGATAAGATACATAGTTTCGCTCTTTTTTGCAAGAGCTTTCTTATGTTTTTTTCACGACTTTACATCTGCGGCGCCATCACGCGCAGAATATAGCCGAGAGCCCGGCGAAAATTCGAGTAATTCTTCAGATCCTCCACCGTGATCCGCTGGCAGGAGCGCAGCGTCTCCTGAAAATCCCTCTCGACATCCGCGACCACCGGATGATCTGCCGCATAAACGCCGCACTCAAAATGCAGATACAGACTGCGGAAATCCAGATTCACCGTCCCCACCGTACAGCAGCGATCATCCGACACAAAGGATTTCGCATGGACAAACCCCGGCGTGTACTCATAAACCTCCACACCATAGGGAATGAGTTCTTCGTAGAAAATACGCGCTTCCAGATACGCATACTGCTTGTCCGGAATGTGCGGCAGGATGAGCTGCACCTCCACGCCTCTCTTGGCCGCGAACCGCAGGGCCGTCACCATCTCATGATCGAGAATCAGATACGGTGTACAGATGTGCACATATTTCTTCGCACAATTCAGGATATCCATGTACACCATCTCGCCCACCTGTTCATGATCCAGCGGACTGTCGCCGTAGGGCATAACATAGCCAGCCACCGGACGCGTGAGTTGCTCCCGGGGAACGATATAGCGCTGATAGGCCTCCGGACTCATCCCGGTCAGGTCCCACATCTGCAGGAACATCATTGTAAAGCTGGTGACCGCTTCGCCCTGCAGCATGATGCCGGTGTCCTTCCAGTGGCCGAAGCGTTCCTTCTCATTGATATACTCATCCGCCAGGTTTACGCCCCCGGTGAAGGCCGTCTGACCATCGATCACCACGATCTTGCGGTGATCGCGATTGTTCTGGTACGTACTGAGAGCCGGACGAATCGGGGAAAAGACACGGCACTGGATGCCATAGGCCAGAAGCTGCCGCGGATAGTGAATGGGAAGCCGACTCAAAGTACAGGTTCCGTCATACAGGAAACGCAC
>JAJQCL010000127.1:0-2038 GCA_021202715.1 Lachnospiraceae bacterium | reverse complement strand
CACCTCGACCCACTCCATCACTATCCGCTTCAGGATCTCCAGGACGGCCTCCCACATATGCCCCTCATCCACGATGAAAAACTCCATAAAAATAAACTTTTCCGCTGTCTCCAGCTGACGCAACAGCTCCGCAAAATAGGCCTCACCCAGAGGAAAATAGACGGCGTCCGTATTTCGATAAATCGGGTAGCCACCTGACTGGTTCATATAGCGGACCAGTCCCAGACTTTCTGATGTCTCCTCTTCCATCATCTCCATCACGTCCGGCTGCTGCTGCAGCCAGGGACGGGTCTCGCGAATATTTTCCCGCAGCCGCGCCTGAAGTTTTCGGGCGCCCACCTGTCTCTGAACGAAGATGTAAAAGAGCGTCCCCACCACCGGCACCAGCAGGATCAGCACCATCCAGGATATCTGGAAAGCCGGATTGCTGTCCCGGTTAATGAGATAGACCACAAAGAAGAACTCAATCACAATAAAGATCGTGTAAACATAGGCGACATACACCTGCAGCCAGGCAAAAACCGCCCACAGCCCCAGAAGCTGCAGCAAAAGCAGAAGGCCGAGCAGCGCGGTCCGGCTGAATACGACCCGGGCCAGGCCTTTCTTTCCCTTTTTAATTGTGCGGTCAACACGATCGCTGCGGTGTAACTCTTCCATGCATTTTCCCCGCTGTCTTTGACGTCTGAATCTTAACTGTCTCCGTCGATTATCTGTTAGATTGCGGGAAATGTCAAGTCTGCGCCCCGATTCGGATGCGACATTTCTTCACACGGATCGCTGTCACACGATGCCCGTTGCCGATTCTTCATTTTTCTGTTATACTCAGGGACAGTACGCGGCGCACGTTTCCCTGCCCGCCAAACGGAGGAAGTAAGATGAGTTATGCCGATCAGGTATTTATAGAGAATTGCCGGGATATCCTGGCGCACGGCGTGTGGGATACAGATTTCGAGGTGCGCCCTCACTGGGAAGACGGTACACCCGCCCACACGATCAAAAAGTTCGGAATGGTCAACCGCTACGACCTCTCACGTGAATTTCCCATGATGACACTGCGCCGGACCGCCTGGAAATCGGCTACGGACGAACTGCTGTGGATCTGGCAGAAGAAATCCAACCGCATTCAGGATCTGAATTCCCACATCTGGGACTCCTGGGCTGACGAGAACGGCACCATCGGCAAGGCCTACGGCTACCAGCTGGGTGTGAAGCATGAGTACAGCGAGGGGCTGTTCGACCAGGTGGACCGGGTGCTTTATGATCTGAAGCACAACCCCACCAGCCGCCGCATCCTGACAAATATCTATAATCACCATGATCTTCACGAGATGGGGCTGTACCCCTGTGCCTACAGCATGACCTTCAATGTGTCCGGGCCCCGGCTCAACGCCATCCTGAATCAGCGCTCCCAGGACATGCTGACCGCCAACAACTGGAATGTCTGCCAGTATGCTCTGCTGCTGATGATGATCGCTCAGGTCAGCGGCTACGAAGCGGGGGAGCTGGTGCATGTGGTGGCAGATGCGCATATTTATGACCGTCATGTGGATTATGTGGAGGAAATGCTTAGAAATGAGCCGTATCCGGCGCCAAAAGTGTCACTGAATCCCGATATCCATGATTTTTATGATTTCACGGTGAAGGATGTGATTGTAGAGAATTATCAGTATCATGCCTTCGAACATAAGGTTCCTGTGGCAATCTGAGTACTAATCTGCTGCATCTATGCTTCACAATACACTCATTAGAAAAGGAAACCATCCCTATGAACTGCATCGCCGCCGTATCAGAGAACTGGGGCATCGGACAGGAGAATGATCTCCTGTTCCACATCTCCGAAGACATGAAACTCTTCCGCCGCCTGACCACCGGCCACACGCTGATCCTGGGCCGCCGGAATCTGGAATCCTTCCCCGGCTGCCGCCCCCTGCCCAAACGCCGCCATCTGGTGCTGACCACCCGGGAGGACTGGCGCCCGGAGGGTGTGGAGATCTGCCACTCGCTGGAAGAGGTCCTCGAGACCGTCCGCGGGCTGCCG
>JAJQCL010000181.1 GCA_021202715.1 Lachnospiraceae bacterium | reverse complement strand
CGCTCTCGCCATAGAGCTGCTTCCACCACTCGGAGACATAGTGCAGGCTGGGCTCGTAGTTCGCCAGGATCTCCACCTGACCGCCCTTGTCGTGCAGACTGTTGCGGCAGGCCGCATAGAGCAGCGCGTCGTTCTCCTCGTAGTCCTTCGTCAGAGCCTCCGTCCGGGCGTCGGCCGCGCCCTGCATCAGCGCCTCGATATCCGCACCACTGACAGCGATCGGCAGCAGACCCACGGCGGTCGGCACGGAGAAACGGCCTCCCACATCGTCCGGTACCACGAAGGTCTCATAGCCCTCCTCGTCAGACAGGCTCTTTAACGCGCCCCGCGCTTTATCGGTCGTCGCATAGATGCGGCCGGCCGCTTCCTCTTTGCCGTATTTCTCGATCAGCAGCTTCTTGAAAATGCGGAAGGCGATGGCCGGTTCCGTGGTCGTGCCGGATTTGGAGATGACATTGATGGAGAAGTCCTTATTCTTCAGCACATCCGCCAGATGGGTGATGTAGGTGCTGCTGATATTATTCCCTACGAAATAGATCTCCGGTGTCTTTCTCGTCTCGCGGTCCACCATATTGTAGAAGTTGTGACGCAGGAACTCGATGGCGGCCCGGGCTCCCAGGTAGGAACCGCCGATGCCGATGACCAGGAGTACGTCGGAGTCTCCCTGAATCTTCGCCGCCGCCTTCTGAATGCGGGCAAACTCCTCTTTGTCATAATCCACCGGGAGATCGATCCACCCCAGGAAATCATTTCCGGCTCCGCTCCGGTCTGTCAGCGTCTTCTTCGCCGCCAGGACCGCTTCCTTCTTCGCCTTTACTTCTTCCTCACTGAGAAAAGCTCCCGCCTTCCCATAATCAAACCTCACTGCCTTCATGCTGTGTATCCTCCTTACTCGCACAACGCGCACGATGTCGCTCGTCCTATGTATCCCATGATACCACGGTTTTCGTGCTCCCTGCAAGATTTATGAGAAATATTCCTGAAATATTTCCTCGACCACCGCTTCCTCCTCCGGCTTCAGGGTATACACCGGAGGAGCTTCGCCCTCCCGGGTGCGCGGCCGCTCCCTTCCGAACCGTTCCTCCCGGTCCCGGGTCTCCGCATTCAGGGCGGGCAAAATCTGATTCTCAAAGGCGTCCTGCAGGCAGATCAGCGCCTGCTCCTCGCACCCGGCGTTGTCTGTGAGAATCCCGATCAGAACGCCCACAGCGCCGAGGACGACGCCGGCCGCCCCGTAAAAGACAATGGTGCGGATGTCCTGGTTCCGGGCCAGGGCCACGGCTGCCAGGAGCAGACCGCCCAGCAGATCCAGAAAAGCCGCCGCATTCGCCAAGGCATTCCAGCGGCGGAGCGTCAATCCCCGGACGCGATCATTCTCCAGCGCCCGCCGCAGAAAAACCGGCAGATTTTCGATTCCATTTCTCAGATGCGATAATTCTTCAAACTGACTCCGCAGCGCCCGCAGACGCCGATCCCGCGTCGTATCCAGGTTCTCGCACTGACGCGCGATCCGCCGGTATCTCCGTGCAGCCCGCTGCCGCCAGAACAGACCCAGCAGGCAAATAACGGCGAGAACGACAAGTCCGCGTCCTCCGTCCCACAATTCCAGCATATCGATTCTCCTTTCCAGCATACCCCTGACACAGAAGATGCCCGGCGCTCTGCGCTCCCGCAGTCCCCTGTATCTGTATACCCTTCCCGCGTCGGTTCCTGGCCACAAAACCTCGGCTTGTCCTTATTATAGGAGGCTTTGCCCCCAGAGGGAAGAGAGAATCGTTCGTCACTTTCTCTTGTATTTTGAAATGTTCTGACAGATTTTTCCTGTTTTCCCCGGCATCCTACGCCATGTGCGCCAGCATGTCGAGAATCAGGCGGCAGCCATTCACGATCGCCCTGTCCTTAAACGTCTGAAAATCCATCGGCGAGTCGTCGTCCGCCCCGTCTGAGATGGCCCGCACGATCAACCAGGGCACTCCGTTCAGATGCGCGGTCTGCGCGATGGCCGTTCCCTCCATCTCCGCGCAGGCGCCGCCCCAGACCGTGCGCAGACGCTCCTGGTTCTCCTGCCCCGTGATAAACTGATCGCCGCTGACGACGCGCCCCGTGTGGCACATCCCCTCCGGGAACAGCCGCCTGCAGCTCTCCTGTGCCAGAGCCAGAAGTCCCTGATCGGCCGGGAACACCGACACATCCATCCCCATCATCTCCCCGGGGGCAAATCCCAGCGGCGTCACATCATAGTCATGATAACGGGCTTCCGTGGAGAGGACGATATCTCCGATGTGCAGCGTCGGCAGCAGTCCCCCGGCCACGCCGGTATTGAGCAGCGCCCGCACGCCAAACTCACTGATGAGGATCTGCGCACAGATCGCCGCATTTACCTTGCCTACGCCGCCGCAGACCACGACCGCCTCCTGACCCTTAAGCCGTCCCAGACAGAAGGTCAGACCGGCCCGCTTCTCCTCGTGAACCTCCTCCATCTCCGCCCGGAGAGCCGCCACTTCTTCCTCCATCGCTCCGATGATGCCTGTCATATCGTTTCCTCCTCATATGTTTTCCTTCATTCAGGTCGTTCGCCCCATACAAAATACCGAACCGCAGAATGCGGACAGCACAGAGCATTCTCGTTGTCTCTTTATAAACATTCTACTGCCCTGTTACAGATTTCTCAAGTCCCATTTCCTTTCATTTAACCCACAGGAAACGCCAAAAAATTCGAACTAAAAATGCAGAAAAATTACAAAAAACAGATTGATGCCGAACCTTATTCGGTATAACATGATCTCATACCAAATAAGATTCGATAAATATTGAAGAAGAAGAAAGAAATTCAGGAAAGAGTGAAAGCCTTCGGAGAATCAGCGCGTATGTGCAAGGACGCAGGAATAGACGGTGTGGAAATTCATGCGGTTCATGAAGGCTATCTTCTGGACCAGTTTGCCATTGAATCCATGAATAGCCGGACCGACGAATACGGCGGCTCCCTTGAGAACCGGCTGCGTTTTACCTGTGAGATCATCCGGGAGATCAAGAAGCAGTGCGGGGAAGACTATCCGGTATCTGTACGCTACAGCGTGGCCAGCAAGATGAAAGGCTGGAACCAGGGCGCTCTTCCCGGAGAGAACTATAAAGAATTTGGCCGGAGCCTGGAGGAAAGCCCGGCAGCGGCCCGGATTCTGGTGGAGGCCGGTGCCGACATGCTGAACTGTGACAATGGTACCTACGACTCCTGGTATTGGTCGCATCCGCCTGTGTACATGCCCGTCGGACACAATATTCCGGATTGTACCTTCATAAAGAATTATGTCGATGTTCCTGTGATATGTGCCGGCCGCATGACAGACAATGATCTGAATGCGAAGCTGATCCGCGAGAACAAAGTAGACGGCATCGGCATCGCCCGTCCTCTTCTGGCAGATCCGGACTTCGTGAACAAGGTGAAAGCGGACGATGTGGCAGATATCCGTCCCTGCATCGGATGTCATGTGGGCTGTATGGGAGAAGTATTAGGCGCCCGCCATATCAGCTGCGCCCTGAATCCGGCGGTTATGGTTGAAAAGGAATATGAGATCGTTAAGACGGACTCCCCCCGGCGGATCGCCATTGTCGGCGGCGGCATCGGAGGCATGGAGGTCGCCCGTATCGCCAAACTGCGCGGTCACGAACCAATCATTCTTGAGAAGAGCGAGGAACTCGGAGGCGCCTTTATCGCCGCTGCGGCGCTGAGCTTCAAGGAAAATGACCGCCTTCTGCTTGACTGGTACCGGAAGCAGATGAAGGACCTTGAAATTGAAATTCATTTCGGCACGGAGGCAACGAAGGAAAGTCTTAAAGCGTTGGATGCGGATGTCATCGTATTTGCCACCGGAAGTTCCGCCAAGATGCTTCCGATCGATGGCTTCGAAAACACGGTAGCTGCGATCGATGTTCTCCGGGGAAGAACGGACTGTGGTGAAAAAGCAATCATCATCGGCGGCGGTCTCACCGGCTGTGAGCTTTCCTATGAACTGGCGGCTCAGGGGAAGGATGTGACCGTGCTGGAAGCCCTCCCGGAGATTCTGGCTGCACCGGGGATTCAGCCTCCCAACAAAACAGCGTTGATGGATTATATGAATCTCTATGGTGTCCATGTGACGACCAATGCGAAGATTCAGAAGATCTCCAAACACTCTGTCGAAGTAGACGGCAGCGTCCTTCCCGCAGATACGATCATCAGTGCCGTTGGATACAACTCCGTTCTGTCTGATGAACTGACGAAAGCATTTCCTGACAAGGAAATTCATATCGTCGGCGATGCGAAGAAGGTCGGCAACCTCATGAGCGTCATCCGCGATGCATACAGTGTCGGATACGCCCTGTAAAAAAACGTACATCGCTTTCACTGATCTGATCATAAAGCCATCCAAAATCCGTCCATCTTGCTATGGACGGATTTTTCTGGCCGTGATACAATATTTTTTGCGCCAAATACAGGGAAAACAAAAAGAGAAGCGAGAGTGAAAGACATGACAGAAAAGCAGAAACAGGCAATACAGTCCAAACGGCAATTCGTTCTGACAGCCTACGAACTGATCCGCGAAAAAGGATATGACAGTGTGACCGTTCAGGAAATCTGCGAACGCTGCGGAAAATCTGTCGGAGCCTTTTATCATTACTTTTCAACCAAAGAAGATGTGATCGCTGCTTCCTACAAAATGTTTGACGAGTCACTGAAGGAACGCTATCACGCAGAACAGTTTTCTTCCTGGAAAGATGCCGTGCGCTTCCTCCTGGACGCATATCTGGACTACTCCGTAGAAAACGGGCTCGAAATGGACCGGGCCATCATCATCGCGCAGCTTTCAAGCAGTAACACGTATATCACCCGTTCCAGCCCCAATTTTTAATGCTTTATTACTGAGGCACTGACTCAGTGAGCTGGGCTTTCTCTTCACGTACCGACAGCGGAATCCTTTTGCGA
>JAJQCL010000218.1 GCA_021202715.1 Lachnospiraceae bacterium | reverse complement strand
CAATCAGTATGTGGCGGAAGCAAAACGTCAATGCTACGGACAGGTGGGAATTGACTTTTTTGCCGGCCCCAGCGAGGTTCTTGCTCTGGCAGACGGCAGTGCAGATCCACGGATTCTTGCCGCTGATCTGCTGGCGCAATCGGAGCATGACCGGCTCGCGAAGGGGATCGTCGTGACGACAGACCGGCAGCTGGGAGAGGGCGTGCTGAAAGCCGTGCAGGAACAGCTGGAGACGCTGGAAACGGCGGAAATCGCTGCCTCATCTTGGGGAAATTATGGAGAAGTTATTCTGGCTGACGATATGAGAGAAGCGGTAGAAATTGCCAATGAATATGCACCGGAGCATCTGGAGGTTATCGTGAGGGACGAGAGCATTCTTCCTGATCTGGTAAATTATGGCTCGTTGTTTATCGGTCAGGAGACAGGAGAGGTTTTCGGAGATTACGCTTCCGGGACAAATCATACTCTTCCTACCGTTCGCGCTTCGCGCTATACAGGGGGCGTCTGGACTGGCACGTTCCTGAAGGTGTGTTCTTTCCAGCGTTATCAGCGAACGGCCATGCACGCCATTGCTCCGCTGGTATCCCGGATGGCGCGGGGCGAGGGACTGATCGCTCACGCGAAGGCAGCGGAAATCCGCCAGGAACTGCTTTGATTATTCCGATTTGTCGCAGAGAGAGGGAGAAGATAGCTGTGTAAAAGATTATTCTTTTAACACTTTGGTGCCGCCCGAATCAAGGGCGGCAGAATGGAGATTTTTATGGATCAAATGAATTCTGGGAACTCCCAGAGTCTGAAGAGAGCATTCGGAATGCGTGAATCTGTGACTCTCACAGTAGGTTCGGTGGTTGGCGTTGGACTTTTTGTCACAGGGGCGAATGTGGCAGGTCTGATGGGCAATGCAGTAATCATTGCTACGCTGGTTGCTCTTCTTGTCACGATATATCCGGCGCTTCTGTATGCAGAAATGGGAGCGGCTCTGCCTTATGCTGGTGGTACATACCAGTATGCCACGGCCGGACTGTCACGACCGGTCGGGTTTCTGGCCGGGTGGAGCTATATTATTACCATGGTGAGTGTCTCCGGCGCTGAAGCTCTGTCGTTCGCATTTTATTTCAAAACTCTGTTTTCCGCGTTCGGTGTTTCTATTCCGATCAGTGACACGGTTATCGCCTGTTTGATTCTTGTGATTTTCGTTGGCCTGAATGTCTGGGGAATCGAGATGACAGGCCGGGTAGCGAACGCAACCATGTTTTTCTTCTGGGGCATTGCGATCGTCTGGTTTATTATGATGATTCCAAATATTCAGCTGCCAAATTTTGTGGAGACTCCTGATTTTCTGTCAGGCGGAAGCGGAAATTTCATTGCAAATGTGGCAATGATCTGGTGGTGCTTTGCCGGATTCGAGGCGTGCTGTTCCCTGGGGGAGGAAATACGGTATCCGCATATCAATATTCCCCGGGCCATGTTTCTTACTCCGTTCATCATCTTTGCGGTCAATGCTCTGTTCCAGTGGTTTTTGGTGGGGATTGTGCCAACAGACCTGCTTGAATCTCTGGCCACAGCCTCTGCACCCTATGCGGAAGCAATGACCGCTGCCGGTATTCTGGGAATTCCTCTGGCCATGCTGGCAGCAGGGATTGCATTTGGCGGGGGCTTGTCTACCATGAATGCCAGCATCAGTACGCCTCCGCGTTATCTGTTCGCCATGGCACGGGACGGCGGACTCCCGAAGGTTTTTACCAGAGTTCATTCAAAGTATAAAACGCCTTATGTTGCTATTCTTTTCCTTGGAGGCCTAACATTTCTTCTGGTTCTGACGAATTCCATGGATTACATTGCTTCTCTGAGTCTGTTTGCTGATCTGTTTACGTATGTGATTGGAATTGCCGCAGCTCTTGGGCTAAGAAAAAAGATGCCGGAACTGGACCGTCCCTATCAGGCTCCGGGAATCTGGATTGGAGCTCCGGTTTCCATTTTGATCTATCTGATCATGATGACTCAGCTGGAAAAGCTCGCTGTTCTCAGCGGTATTATCTGGTGTATTCTGGGGATGTTTATCTACTGGGGATATACCAGACATCATAAAAATGCGGATACGACAGCGTCTCGGGCGTCTAGCCTGTCCTGCGCCTCCATCCGCGAGGAGCCGGAGGAGGAGGACAGCCGGAAAATGGATCGGGAATATCTTCTTTGGAAGAGGATTGTCATTATTGCTGTCATTCTGGCATTGGCGCTGTATATTGTTCCTTACATCATCGTTTAAAGCCGGAAAAATATTATCTGCGCAGAGGACATGTCTGAACATACAATTTAAGTAGGATTCTGCTTTGCATTTCTGTATTCCTGTTCGTCGGCGGCGGACGGAATACGGAAATGCAGACAGAATCCTTTTTTCAGCCCGAAGTGGATTCTGATTCCTTTAGGATCAATAAGAATCGCTGATGAAAATAAAGGAAAGAAGAAAGGCTAAAAGAAATTAAAATAAAATATTTGAACGGGATTTGACGAAATTTTGATAAATTTCAGACAATGCTTGAAGATACGGAGCGATTGTATTATTATTAAAAAGATGATGATATGTAGCAATTCAGGCGCATATGTATACATCCGATTACTATAGATGTTCGGTGAAAGATTCCCCGCGCGGGAAGCGGCCGCCGGGCGGAAAGGGGTAGAAAATGAGTACAGGAACCGGAACTTTTCAGGGCGGTGTACATCCTTTCGACGGAAAAAGTCTGTCCAAGGATAAGCCGACTTTGGCTGTACTGCCCAAGGGAGATCTGGTCTTCCCCCTGGCGGGACAGAATCTGGGCGCTCCGGCGAAGCCCATCGTGAATGTGGGCGATCAGGTTCTGATGGGTCAGCGGATCGCGGAGGCCGGCGGTTTCATTTCCGCCAACATTGCCTGTTCCGTGTCAGGACGGGTGAAAGCGATCACGCAGCACCGTATTCCTAACAGCGGCATGTCGCAGGCCATCGTTGTGGAGAATGATGGACAGTATACGCCTTCTACCGGTATGGGTGAGAAGTGAGACTACACGAAGATGACCAAAGAGGAGATCCGCGGAGCCATCAAGGACGCCGGTGTCGTCGGAATGGGCGGCGCGGGTTTTCCCACGCATGTGAAGATGACGCCGAAGGATGACAGCAAGATCGACTACATCATCGCCAACTGCGCGGAGTGCGAGCCCTATCTGACGTCGGACTACCGCATGATGCTGGAGGAACCGGAGAAGCTGATCACCGGTCTCAAGGTGGCTGTGAGTCTTTTCCCCAATGCGCAGGGCGTCATCGCCGTAGAGGACAACAAGCCGGATGCGATCGCGCTGCTGCAGGAGAAGGTGAAGGGGGAGGAGAAGATCTCCGTGATGCTCCTCAAGACCAAGTATCCGCAGGGCTCCGAGCGCCAGCTGATCTACGCCGTGACCGGACGCAAGATCAATTCCTCCATGCTGCCCGCGGACGCCGGCTGCATCGTGGACAACTGCGATACGCTGATCGCCGTGTATATGGCGGTCTGTGAGAATACGCCTCTGATCCGCCGGATCGTGACGGTGACCGGGGATGCGGTGAAGGAAGCGCGCAACCTGAACGTGAAGACGGGAACGCTCTACAGTGAGTTGCTGGAGTACGCCGGCGGCCTGACCTGTGAGCCTGAAAAGGTGATTTCCGGCGGTCCCATGATGGGGCAGGCTCTGGTGAGCCTGGACGTTCCGGTGACGAAGATTTCCTCCGCGCTGCTGTGTATGGAGAAGGATATGGTGGCGGCCAATCCGACGACCGCCTGTATTCGCTGCGGCCGCTGCGTGGCTGCCTGCCCGAGCCGTCTGGTTCCCCAGAAGATGTATATCTGTGCTACCCACAATGATCTGGATGGCTTTGAGAAACTGAACGGCATGGAGTGCTTTGAGTGCGGCGCCTGCACCTACGGATGTCCTGCGAAGATCCGTTTAACGCAGGCGTTCAAGCAGATGCGCCAGGCCGTGGGAGCCCGGAGACGGGCCGAGGCCGCGGCAGCCAAGGCCAAGCAGGAAGCGGAAGCCGCGAAGAAAGCGGCAGAGAAATAGGAGGTGACACCCGTGAGCAATTTATATCATGTATCTACAAGCCCCCACGTGGTGGCCCAGGATACAACACAGAAAATCATGCGGGATGTGATCATCGCTCTGCTTCCCGCAACCGTCTGGGGCATCTGGCTGTTCGGAGCACATGCGGCGCTGGTCGTGCTGCTGTGTGTCGTGGCCAGTGTCGCCACAGAGTACATATGGAACTACTGCATGAAGAAGCCGCAGACCGTCAGCGACCTGAGCGCCGCTGTGACCGGGCTTCTGATCGCACTGAATATGCCCGCCTCCATCCCGCTGTGGATGCCGGTGCTGGGCTGTGTCTTTGCCATTGTCGTGGTGAAGCAGCTCTACGGCGGCCTGGGACAGAACTTCATGAACCCGGCGCTGGCGGCCCGCTGCTTCCTGCTGATCTCCTTTGCGGGCTCCATGACGAGCTTCCCCAGTGTGGACGGCGTATCCACGGCGACTCCGCTGGCGGTGATCAAGAGCGGAGAGGGCGCTGTTTCTCTGTCTGATATGTTCTTTGGATATACCTCCGGGACGATCGGCGAAGTCTCCGCGCTGCTTCTTCTGGTGGGCGGCATTTATCTGCTGGCGCGCAAGGTGATCACCTGGGATATCCCCGTGGTCTATATTGCTACGGTGGCGGTCTTCATGTTCCTCTTTGGCGGGACACTGGGCTATTCCTTCGACCTGACCTTCGTACTCAAGGAACTGTGCGGCGGCGGCCTGATGCTGGGCGCTTTCTTCATGGCGACCGACTATGTGACCAGCCCGATCACTCCGAAAGGAAGAATTCTCTATGCCATCGTCCTGGGATGTCTGACCGGCGTGTTCCGTGTCTGCGGCAACTCGGCGGAGGGCGTTTCCTATGCCATCATCCTGGGCAACATTCTGGTGCCGCTGATCGAGCGCGTGACT
>JAJQCL010000225.1 GCA_021202715.1 Lachnospiraceae bacterium | reverse complement strand
ATGATCCGGAAGACCCCACGAAGACTGCGACCGCTATAAATGGCCCAGCAGTCGAAGCGGTGAGCACTGACACGGCCGGACCCACCAACTATGAGGCCGTTTCCGTGGGCGATGAAATCACTTACACCATCACTTATTATAACTACTATGCCGTGGAAACGGATATTACCATTACGGATCAGCTGGATAGTGGTGTGGAATTCGTCTCCGCAACGGATAGGGATGGCAAAGAGCTTACGGCGGATGATGTTTTTGAAAGCAACGACGACACCTATGACAAATGGCCGGTATTTACCGCAGAGGCCTACGAAAGCGGTTCCGTTACCCTGACCGTCCGCGTCACCGAGGATGCGAAGACAGCGGGTGATGGGCTGAGCAGCGAGTGGGCTGACAGCACAACCGTGGATAACCAGGCAAGCGTCCAGATTGGAAATGACAGTGCGGCTACAACCAATATCGTCACCAACCCGCTCACGCCGGATGACCCGGAGAATCCGTCCAAGGCGATCTATTATGTAGAGGATGAAGAAGGAAATGTGCAGACGAAGACGGATGGCAAGAATCTGTACGTCTCCGTGGGCGATAAGGTAACCTACACTATCAGCTACTACAACCACAACAGCACGCCGGCGACTGTGACCATCACAGATACGTTGGATGACGGGGTAGACTTCGTATCCGCGACAGATGGGAACGGTAATGTGGTAAACAAAGCGACAGCGGTGGCCGGAACCGGTACAGTAGTCTATGACGAGACGAATCATACCGTGACATGGACAATTGAGAATGCGAGTCCGTTTACAGAAGGCAGCGTGACGCTGACTGTAAGAGTAAATGATGATGCAAAGACGGCAAATCAGACCTACAGTGCGGTAGATCCGACAGATCCGGATGTTTATTATGAATTTACCTACACGGAGGTAGCGTCGATCGCAAACCAGGCGGCTGTAACCATTGTTGCGAATACCAGTGATACGGATACAGAGACTGATCCAGAGGAAACGGAGGAACCGGCTTATACAAACGTACCGGAGAATCCGCTCGAGTCGGAAGATCCGGTCAACCCGACGAAGACGATCAGCGCGACCAGCCCATCCGGATACGACGCAGACGCAACGATTAATGAGACGACCAACACACTGACAGGCAGCAGTGTAGGCATAGGCAGCATGATTACCTACGTGATCAGCTACTATAACTACAACAACACGGCTGCTGATGTCACAATCACTGACAAGCTGGATGCGGGCGTGACCTATCTGGATTCCTCTGACAATGGCGTGTATGATGAAGCCACCCATACTGTCACCTGGACTCTGGAAAATGTGACTCCGCTGACGGAAGGCACAGTGACCCTGGCTGTACAGGTCAACGAGAACGCCTGGATCGTGGGCGATGACGAGACGACTGCTACGGTTGAAAACACCGCGAGCGTGGCGATTAACAATGATGCGGCAGTAGACACGAATAAGGTGGAAAATCCGATCGATCCAGATGACCCGGGTGATCCGGAGAAAGCGGTATCCGCAGACAGCGAGGCTGGTGTAAACGGCAGTGCTGTGAACCATGGAGATCAGATTACCTATACCATCGCCTACTACAACCACACAAACACGGCCGTGAATGTAATCATTATGGATGAACTGGATGACGGAGTTGATTATGTGAGCTCCAGCAATAGCGGCGTCTATGATGAAGAGGATCATACGGTTACCTGGACATTTGAAGATGTGGACGCATTTACCGGCGGTTACGTGACATTGACAGTAAAGGTCAACAGCAGCACAGGGGAAACTGTAGAAAATGATGCGGACGTATACATCGGCGGAAATTCTGCCACAACGAACCTGGTGACCAATCCGGTGAACGACGATCCGGTAGATCCGGTCAAGACCGTGGAAATCGACGATAACGACGGCACAACCGATGACGGCGATCTGGTAGCAGTGGGAGATGAGCTGGTCTATACGATCACCTACTACAACTACCTGAGCTATGCGGCAACTGTGATAATCACAGACGAGCTGGATGAAGGCGTGGACTATGTAAAATCCGACAATGGCGGCGTTTACGACTCTGATATCCATACCGTCACCTGGACACTGGAAGGGGTCAACGCTTATACCGAAGGCAGCGTGACGCTGACTGTGAAGGTAAATGAGAATGCAAAGACTCTGGACACCGGTGATACGACCGCAAGCGTTGTGAACGACGCGCTGGTAGAGATCGGAAAGGATGTTGGAAATACCTACAGTCGAATGACAAACGAGGTAGAAAATCCGATCGAATCGGATGCTCCGGTAGACCCGACCAAGACCGTGGCTGTCGGAAGCGGTAACTCTGTAGCAGTGGGAGACGAACTGGTCTACACGATCAGCTACTACAACTACAACAATACTGCAGCGACCGTGACGATCACAGACGCTCTGGATGCGGGCGTGGACTATGTAAGCTCCAGTCCGGCAGGCGTGTATGACACAGCAAGCCATACGGTGACCTGGACATTGGCAAATGTGGAGGCATTTACTTCCGGTACAGTGACCCTGACCGTACAGGTGAACCGCGATGCGACCATCCTCGCAGACGGCGAGACCGAAGGAGACGTAGTAAACACAGCAAGCGTACAGATCGGCAACGCGGCCGCGGTGGATACCAATAAGGTAGAAAACCCGGTGCCGGTAGAGATCAGTGAAGACGCGACAGTGACCGTGACCAAGACCCTTACCTGGGACGGCGTAGAAATCACTGCTGAAGATTACACCTTCTACGTGGCACTGTACGCAGACGAAGACTGCACTACCCGTATGACGGAAGTAAAGGCGCTGACCTTCGAAAACTCCGCATCCGAGAGCGTGACCTTCACCGGTCTCGAAATCGGCAGAACCTATTACGTAAGTGAGTGCGAGGAAGATGGCACAGCGATTCTCTCCGGAACGATTTCGGACGGAACACTCTTCGCGGTAACATTTGACAACGACGAGAACTCCGTAACCATTGCGGACGGCATGGCGGCAGAGATCACCTTCGAGAACCAGTTTGTAGAAATTCCGACCGGGTTCTACGTACAGGGATACCTGACCATCACGAAGATACTGCTTGACGCGGACGGCAGCGCACTCGCAAGCGACGCAGTATTCTATGCAGGAATCTTCACAGACTCGTCCTACACGACACTCGCGGAGAACGTATCCACGAACATCGTAGAACTGGATCTTGCTGCAGACGGCTCGGAAGGCTCGGAAGTGAGTGTGACCATAGACGTAGCGGCTGCAGGCGATGAGGATACCGTACTCTACGTGACAGAGGTCGAGATAGACGAAGACGGCAACGTAGTTCCGGTAGCAGACGACGCAAGCTTCGGCTACACCGTGTCCTACAGCGGCTCAGAGGTAACCCTGACCTCGACAGACACAGAGGCGACCGTAACCATCACGAATAAAGAGATCGAAGAAGAGGAAGAGACAGAATCCGAATCCGAGACTGAGACCGAGACCGATACGGAAGAAGCTGTACAGACCGGCGATGAAACGCCGCTCGCACAGTACTTCGCCCTGCTGCTTCTGGCACTGGCAATCATCGTAGCAGAAATGTTCTACTTAAGACGCCGCGAGCGTGGAGCACGTGACTGAAAAGTGACAGACGGCGCAAGCAGAAACTGAAACAAAAAAACATAGAAACAACACAAACACAAAGCAGGGCCAGGGGGCATACCCCCTGGCCCTGCTAATACATCTAGTTACGCTTGACATTTTCCGGAAAATTCTGCATAATGAAGGCACCAAAGATGAACTTGACGCATGGCTTGAAGACCAGCTAAAAGAAAAGAATTGAACCGTCTTGGCGCCGAACGGTATGCCAGGTGGAGTGGAGGGGGGGGACTAATCATCCCCCTGTCTGATTTTGCGGTTGATTTTTGCCTCCAGTGAACGGCGTAAATCGTTTTCCATCCATCAAATCACAGCGGCAGCATCTGCCAGAAGCTTTTTCGCCGATAGATATTCTTCCACTGTGTGACTCAAAGCATCACATGCGTCCTCCGTTGAAAGCCCTCTTTTTTTCATGAGAGAATCGACGTTATTTACCAATGTTTCCGCAGCTTTAGCAGCTGCCTTGACATTTGCTTCAGCAGTTGCTTTGGCAGCCGCCTCAGCAGCCGCTTTGTCTAATGCTCTGGTTAACCAGTCTTCCATTTTTGTTACCTTCCTTTCTGCATTTTCATTCTGCGCAAATTGAAATCTCTTGTCTCCGGACACAGCGGCTATGAGATTTAACACTTCCTCCACATGCACCATAGTCTCTGCGGAAGGGACATACTTATGGTTTTTCCGCATCTGTACAAAATAGTCAGCTACAATCCGGAAATCACTCCTGAACTTCGCAACTGTTTTATCGTCAAGCCATGCAATCTCGAATACGTTTGCCCTGTAGTCGGAGAAAAAACTCCCAAGCTTTTTGTCTGGTTCGCCGATCCGGCCATAAAGGCTGCGTGACTTCTGCCCCCACCGGCTGTCTGTGCCAAAGTACAAGACGAGGGTCACCACGGGATATCTGGCGTTACCCTGATTCATCTCGTTCCGGTACGCTGCCCCGTCGTAACTGATGACCCGCAGAGCGATGTCGGGGTCGGGGCTGGTCTGATTTTCCAACCCGAGAAGACCGATGCGAACGTCCTCCTTCTTCCAGTACTTGGCGATGTCCCTTTCCTGGCTGCGGCTGACATTCCCGACTTTATACTGGCTGATCGTCCCTGAAATCTCAAGGTCAGCCGGATCTACCTTGTTTTCGCCGTCATAGACAAGGACGTTCACAATATCGGCAAAAACATCCGGATAATCCTCCAGCAATTTTTCTGTCACATCTTTTTCCGCCATTCATTTTCCTCCTTTATTTTACTATCATTTACACAAATTGAAAACCCCCTGCGGATTTATTTTCCTGCAATTCTCCGGGGGCTGATTCTCTGGGGTAAATAAACATTTAAAGCGATATACCATCCCGGATGTTCATCTATGTATCCGGGCGGGAGAGCTGCTGACCG
>JAJQCL010000074.1:12402-19675 GCA_021202715.1 Lachnospiraceae bacterium | reverse complement strand
TCTTTGACACATACGCAGATTTATGCTATCATGGTGAAGATTTAAGTGCGTGTGCAGAGAGGGGCGGCGCTGAGCAAAAGTCCCTGCGGGGGCTGTGCCGTAAAACAGGAACTGAAGGAGGGTGAATCGATGAAGTTTACCAAGATGCACGGGATCGGTAACGATTACGTCTATGTAAATTGTCTCGAGGAAGAATTGCCCATGGATCCCGGCCGCCTGTCCGAACTGGTCAGCAACCGGCATTTTGGAATCGGTTCGGACGGTCTGATTCTCATCAAACCGTCCGAGAAAGCGGATTTCTGCATGGACATCTACAATGCAGACGGCTCCCGGGCCATGATGTGCGGGAACGGCATTCGCTGCGTGGCCAAGTATGTGTACGATCATGGAATGACCAACATGACGACGGTGCGGATCGAGACGCTGTCGGGCATCAAGGAGATCGAACTGACGGTGAAGAACGGCAAGGTCAGCCTGGCGAATGTCGATATGGGGCTGCCGGTGCTGCTGACCGGCGGCGGAGAACGGACGGTGACACCGGAGGAGGCGGTTCTTCTGACGGAGACAGAGGTCTGGGAGGAGCTGGAGGTGAATGGCCAGACACTCCGCATGATCCCTGTTTCCATGGGGAATCCGCATGCGGTGTTCTTCGTGGATGATGTGGACAGCCTGAAGATCGGGGAACTGGGACCGGCGATTGAGAACCACCCCCGTTTCCCGGACCGGACCAATGTGGAGTTCGTTCAGGTGACAGACCGGCAGCATGTGAAGATGCGGGTCTGGGAGCGCGGCGCGGCTGAGACGATGGCCTGCGGCACCGGCGCCTGCGCCACGGCGGTGGCCTGCGCGCTGGCCGGATTCCCAGGGCGCAGCGTGGATGTGCGGCTTCTGGGAGGAACGCTCAATATCAAGTGGAAGGAAGAGACCGGGCACGTGGAGATGTGCGGCCCGGCGACCGAAGTGTATTCCGGTGAGTTTAACGTCTGAATTCAAAGTCTGCTTTCCCTTGACAAGCGGAGCAAAGTATCGTAAAGTCTTGTACGAATGAAAATGGCCCGGAAGCGGGCGGCTGCCGTTACCAGCAGAGAGGACGAGGGAGTCCTGAGACGGGTGGTACTGCGGATGAATGACATTCGCCCCGGTGTCGTGTATGCACGCGCCGGGGCGTTTCTGAACTCTGTGCAGCAGAAAAAGGAGTGTGTCATGGCAAATATCATAACAGATGAAACCATTGATTACGTGGGAATTCTGGCGAAGCTGGAGCTGTCGCCGGAGGAGAAGGAGCGCGCTAAGAAGGATATGGCTGAGATGCTGGATTATATCGACCAGCTGAACGAGCTGGATACCTCCGGCGTGGAGCCTATGTCTCATGTCTTTCCGGTGCAGAATGTGTTCCGCGAGGATGTAGTACGGAACGGGGAACAGAGAGAGCAGATCCTGTCCAACGCGCCGGAGGAGCACGAGGGACAGTTTGTGGTTCCCAGGACAGTTGAGTGACGGGGAGGATGCGATGAAGACGACAGACTATACAGCGGTTGAGCTATCGAAAAAAATACGCGCCGGGGAGATCGGTGTCCTTGAGGCCGTGGAGGCGGCGCTGGCGGAGATCGAAGCGAAAGAAGAGACGGTGCACGGCTTTGTGACGGTGGATGCCGAGGGCGCGCGGCGGGAGGCCGCCCGGGTTCAGGCGCAGATCGATGACGGGACTCTGACAGGACCTCTGGCCGGGGTTCCCATCGCCGTGAAGGACAATATCTGTACGGAGGGCCTGAAAACAACCTGCAGTTCGAAGATTCTCTATAATTTTGTGCCCCCTTACGACGCGGGGGCGGTGACCCGCCTGCGGGAAGCCGGTATGGTGATCCTGGGGAAGACGAACATGGACGAATTCGCCATGGGGAGTACGACGGAGACCTCCGCTTTTGGTGTGACGCGCAACCCCTGGAATACGGACCATGTGCCCGGCGGTTCCTCCGGCGGCTCCTGCGCGGCGGTGGCGGCCGGGGAGGCGGTCTGCGCCCTGGGTTCTGATACCGGCGGCTCCATTCGTCAGCCCAGCTCCTTCTGCGGCGTGACCGGGATGAAGCCGACCTACGGAACGATTTCCCGGTATGGATTGATTGCCTATGGGTCGTCGCTGGATCAGATCGGACCCATTGCCCGGGACGTGACCGACTGTGCCGCGCTGCTGACGATGCTGGCCGCACACGATGAGCGCGACAGCACCTCCATTGCCCGGGAGGACACGGACTTTACGACCGCGCTGGTGGATGATGTGCGGGGTATACGAATCGGCATCCCCCGCGGTTATTTCGGGGAGGGACTGGATCCCGAGGTGAAAAGCGCGATTCTGGCTGCGGCGCACGTCCTGGAGGAGAAGGGAGCGATCCTGGAGGAATTCGATCTGGGGCTGGTGGACTATGCGATTCCTGCTTACTATGTCATCGCGTCGGCGGAGGCCAGCTCGAATCTGGCCCGCTTCGACGGCGTGAAATACGGTTACCGCACAGAGCAGTATGAGGGGCTCCACAATATGTATAAGAAGACCCGCTCCGAGGGCTTCGGCCCGGAGGTAAAGCGGCGGATCATGCTGGGCTCCTTCGTCCTCAGCTCCGGGTATTATGACGCCTATTATCTGAAAGCGCTGCGCACCAAGGCGCTGATCAAACAGGAATTCGACCGGGCTTTCGCCAAATATGATATGATCCTGGCGCCGGCCGCGCCCACGACGGCGCCCCGCCTGGGTGAGAGCCTGCAGAATCCGCTGCAGATGTATCTGGGCGACATTTATACGATTTCCGTGAATCTGGCCGGACTGCCGGGCATTTCCGTTCCCTGCGGTATGGATGCAAAGGGACTTCCCATCGGTATGCAGCTCATCGGGGACTGTTTCCAGGAGAAGAAGCTGATTCAGGCTGCGTACAGCTACGAGCAGGCGCGGGAGCCGCTGCCGTATCCCGCCGCCGGGCGTTCGAAGGGAGAGTGAGGAAGATGAGAGAATACGAGACCGTCATTGGCCTGGAGGTTCATGTGGAGCTGGCCACGAAGACAAAGATCTTCTGCTCCTGCAGCACCGCGTTCGGCGGCGCACCCAATACGCACACCTGTCCGGTCTGCACCGGAATGCCCGGATCTCTGCCGGTCCTGAACCGGAAGGTCGTGGAATATGCCGTGGCCGTGGGCCTGGCTACGAACTGCGAGATCACGCGCAACGGGAAATTTGACCGCAAGAATTATTTCTACCCGGATAACCCGCAGAATTACCAGATCTCCCAGCTCTATCTGCCCATCTGCCGCAACGGACATGTGGACATTGAGACGGAGAACGGCCCCAAATCCATCGGCATTCACGAGATTCATATGGAGGAGGACGCCGGAAAGCTGATCCATGACGAGTGGCTGGACTGCTCGCTGGTGGATTTCAACCGCAGCGGCGTGCCGCTGATCGAGATCGTCTCGGAGCCGGATATGCGCTCCGCCGAGGAGGTCATCGCCTATCTGGAGACGCTGCGCCTGCGGATTCAGTATCTGGGCGCTTCCGACTGCAAGCTGCAGGAGGGTTCCATGCGGGCCGATGTGAACCTGTCTGTGCGTGAGGTGGGGAGTGAGAAGCTCGGCACCCGCACGGAGATGAAGAACCTGAACTCCTTCAAGGCCATCGCCCGGGCCATCGAGGGGGAGAAAAACCGTCAGATCGATCTGCTGGAGGCCGGGGAGCCCGTGATTCAGGAGACCCGCAGATGGGACGATGCGGGCGGCTATTCCTACGCCATGCGCTCCAAGGAGGACGCGCAGGACTATCGCTATTTCCCGGAGCCCGATCTGGTGCCCGTGGTGATCGACGATGCCTGGCTGGAGGAAATCCGCGCCGCGCAGCCGGAGTTCCGTGAGGCGAAGATGGTTCGCTACAAAGAAGAATATGATATTCCTGACTATGACATCGGGATCCTGACCGAGTCCAAGCGGATGGCCGATCTCTTCGAGGCGGTGATCGCTCTGGGGAAGAAGCCCAAGGAGGTTTCCAACTGGCTGATGGTGGATACCATGCGGCTGCTGAAGGAGAATAACCAGACGCCGGAGGAGCTGGCCTTCTCACCGGAGCATCTGGCGGGGCTGATCACGCTTCTGGAGGAGGGAAAGATCAACCGCGGCACGGCCAGGGAGGTCTTCGAGGAGATTTTCTATCATGACATCGATCCGGTCGCCTACGTGGAGGAGAAGGGGCTCGGTATGGTCAGCGACGACGGTGCCCTGCGCTCCGTCATCGAAGAGATCGTGGCGAAGAACCCGCAGTCCGTGGCGGATTACCGGGGCGGCAAGAAGAAGGCCGCCGGTTTCCTGGTGGGCCAGACGATGAAAGCCATGAAGGGCCAGGCCGACCCGGCGAAGGTAAACGCGATCCTGAAGGAACTGCTGGAGGGGTAAGGGGCTCCCGGAAATTAGATGAAGCCTGTCTCAATCCGTCGTGGATGCGAGACAGGCTTTTTCTGTCTATATGTGCACGACCGCGAAATGAGTTTTATGGCTTACGCCATACGCGGTCGGCGCAGGCGAGCAGGAGACGACAAGCCGCCTCCTGCTCGATTCAGAGGCCCTGCGTTCCTTCCAGCAAATTCTTCCGGTATTCACGGGGAGAGATCCCTTCTTTTTTCTGGAAGAGGCGGGAAAAATATTTGGCGTCGGAGAAACCGACGGCGTGCGAGACATCCTGGATGCTGAGGCTGGGATCTCCCAGCAGCTCTTTGGCCTGGGTCAGGCGCAGTTCGTGGATATAATTCAGCAGGCTGATGTTGTATTTCTTCTTAAAAGCGGAGGAGAGGTAATTGGGTGAAACAGAAAACTGCTGAGCAAGCTGTTTCAGGGACAGATCCTCCGTATAATTTTTATACACGTATTCATGGACCGACTGGAGAAAATGCTTATCCAGCCGGGACGGGGCGGACAGAGCCAGAATGAAGCGGGAGACCGCCATCAGATCGTCGGTCAGGTACTGTTCAAAGAGATCGGCGGAGAAAGCGCCGGTTTCGTCGTAGGGAAGCCGGAATACGAAGGCCGGAGAGTACAACTCCTGCGCCGCTTCCGCGTACAGAACGCGAAAACTTTCAATCCAGTTCGTGCGCATTCCATGATAAATCAGACGCAGCCGTTCCATTTGTCGGATACACAGGAACTCCTGCTCGATGATGGTGGCAGTGAAGTCATGCGCCTGATGACGAATGGTGGAACTGTTTCCCGTCAGGAGAGCGGCATACAGATTCTGCTCCAGGCGGGAAAAATTATAAGGGAGCGTCTTGTAGCGTGGATCGCAGCGAGTGATGGTGGAAGGGGACGGTTTCAGAAGGTTGAAGGATTTGGCGTGGATTCGCGCGATGTCGGCGCTGGCCTGCACCTCCTCCGGGAATTTTTTGACTGGTCCCAGTCCCACATGGAGAAGAAGACCGGTCAGGTTGCGCACCTCCATGCAAATGGACCGGCAGAGGGCATCGCTGTTATCCAGATCCTGAAAGAAAAAAAGCGAAAATTCGCCCGAGCTCTTCAGACCGGAGATGGCGACGCCGGCGTGATTCTGCATCATCAGGTTATTCATCAGTCGGGCCAGCGCGGAGGAGGCCAGGCCGGATCCTTCCGTCATGCTGTACAGGGGAAGATGCTCCGCAGCCAGAATCCAGACACGGCACTGGTGGTAGCTGTTATACTCCGGGGCGAACGAACAAAGATCTCTGTAAAGAAATACGGACGGGTTGTCCGTATTGATCATGGAAAAGAGGAGCTTTTCTGCTTTGATCCGGTGAAGCTCGGCCTGACTCTCGGCCTGTTCGAAGCCGATCTCCTCCGACGTCTCCGGGGGCATGGTCAGGATACGGGCGACGGCGTTCTGCAGGGCCGTATGGATGCTGATCTCCGCGAAAGGACGGAGAATGAAACTGACAGCGCCGGAGCGCAGTGCGGCCAAAAGAGACGTGTAGTTCTCCATGCCCCCGGTCACAAGAAAAGCACAGCCTGGATACATGGCGGAAAGTCGGTTCAGCCGGTAGGGAATATCTTCCCGGATGAGCTCGATCGCGACGACGATCAGGTGTGGATGGAGATCTTCCATTTTGGAAAAAAGACTTCCGGACTGTCCGCAGCGAATCTGATAGAAGAGATTGCTCTTCATCGCGGTGGCGTAGATTTCTTTTCCTAATTTTTCTGATTTCTCGTAGATCAGCAGATTCATGTCTGACTCCCCCTTGGAAAACATTATAAAATAAAAATAGTGATTGTCTATATTCAAATTTAATTCCAGAAATAACAGCGGAAATTTGTCCACTTTTTAGCGTTGCTTTGTCCGTTTTACGGTCAGTAGGCGCGTGCTAAAATCAAAACATCAAAACCGCTGAAAGAAGCAGTAAGGAGAAGAATATGATACGTTACATAGTAAAACGCCTCTTCAACATGATCTTCGTGCTGTTGGGCGTGACATTCCTCATCTTTACCATCATGTGGTTCTGTCCGGGTGATCCGGCCCGCTCTCTTCTCAGCGACGAGGCGACGGAGGAGCAGGTAGAGGCGCTGCGGGATGAGATGGGACTCAACGATCCATTTCTGGTTCAGTTCGGACGCTATGTGTATGATGTGGTAGTGAATCATGATCTGGGGCAGTCTTATCAGACAAAACTGGATGTATCCTCAGAGATCGCTTCCCGCTTCCTGAATACGGTGCAGGTGGCATGTCTTGCCATTCTGATCGCGGCAGGACTGGGAATCCCCCTGGGGGTGATTGCGGCGGTGAATCAGTCAACCTGGAAGGACAACACGGCCATGGCCGTCTCACTCATGGGTGTGTCCATGCCGGGGTTCTGGTTTGGCCTGATGCTCTCGCTTCTTTTCGCTCTGAAACTGGGACTGCTTCCGGCCAGCGGTTTCTCAGGACCCAAATATCTGATCCTGCCCTGCGCAGCCATCGGTATCGGTGGCGTCGGCATGATCTCGCGGCAGATGCGTTCCAGTATGCTGGAGGTCATTCGCCAGGATTACGTGACGACGGCCCGGGCTAAGGGACAGGTCGAGTGGAAGGTCATTTATAAGCATGCTTTCCGCAATGCGCTGATTCCGGTCATCACCCAGATCGGCTCCATGTTCGGCCATCAGCTGGGCGGCGCCATGGTGGCGGAAACCGTCTTCTCCATTCCGGGGCTGGGCACCTACATGGTCAATGCCATTAAAGCCAGAGATTATCCGGCGGTTCGCGGCAGCGTTCTGTATGTGGCTTTCGTATTTGCCATGGTGATGC
>JAJQCL010000074.1:7745-12392 GCA_021202715.1 Lachnospiraceae bacterium | reverse complement strand
CACCCTCCCGCACCCCGCCGACCCCCCCCCGGCCCAGCGCCCCTACCCCGCCACACCCACCACCGCCAGCGCCCCCCCCCCCGTCCGCGGCAGCGCTCTCGCTCTCCCGCCCGTATTTCCCATGCGGATGCTGATCGTCGATCTCCTGTATGCATTCATTGATCCCAGAATCAAAGCGCAGTACAGCAGCGGCGGACGAAAGAGAAAAAAGGTGAAGGAGGCGGTACAGGGTGAGTGAGAAAAAGACAAGAAAAAAAGAAGGCATGTTCAAGATCACGCTCCGACGCCTTTTGAAGAACAAACTGGCTACGGCCGGCGGCATCATCTTTCTGATCTTTCTTCTGGCTGCCATCTTTGCACCGCTGATCGCACCCTACGATTATGCGGAACAGGATCTGTATAATACACTGGCCGGTCCCAGTCTGGCGCATCTTTGCGGAACAGATGAGGTGGGACGCGATATTCTGAGCCGTCTGATCTACGGCGGCCGCTATTCCATCCGAATCGGAATCCTTTCGGTTGTCCTGGCAGCCGGGATCGGCGTCCCGCTGGGGGCTGCCGCCGGATTCTATGGAGGACGGCTGGATAATGTCCTGATGCGGTTTATGGATATCTTTCAGGCGATTCCCAATCTGATGCTGGCCATCGCGCTCTCAGCGACTCTGGGAGCCGGTGTGAATAACTGTATCCTGGCGCTGGGAATTACTTCCATGCCGGCTTTCGCACGCATGACCCGGGCTTCGATCCTGAATGTCCGCGGAATGGAGTATGTGGAGGCGGCGCGGTCGACCAACTCGCGGGATTTTCGTATCATTGTAAAGCATGTTCTGCCCAATGCCATGGCGCCTCTGCTGGTGCAGGCAACGATGGGCGTGGCGACAGCGATTTTGAATGCCGCTTCCCTGAGCTTTATCGGCCTGGGCGTACAGCCGCCGCTGCCGGAATGGGGCGCCATGCTGTCGACCGGGCGGACCTATATTCGGGACTGCTGGCATATGTGCGTATTCCCCGGCCTGACGATTTTCCTGACGGTGATGTCTCTGAACCTGTTCGGCGACGGACTGCGGGACGCGCTGGATCCCAGAATGAAGAATTGAGGAGGGTGTCATGGAAAAGAAAAAGACAGAACCTTTCCTGCAAGTGGAGGATCTCGTTGTCCGGTATACGGCGGGAGATGAGGTCATTGAAGCGGTGAACGGTGTCAGCTTCACTCTGGATCGTGGAGAGACGATCGGACTGGTGGGAGAGACCGGAGCCGGAAAGACCACCATTGTCAAGTCCATTCTGCGGATTCTGCCGGATGTATCAGCCCGCGTCGAGAGCGGGCGGGTCGTCTTTGACGGTCAGGAGCTCTTTGGACTGTCAGAGAAACAGATGCGCAAGATCCGCGGCAAACAGATCGCCATGATCTTTCAGGATCCCATGACGGCGCTGAATCCGGTGTTTACCGTGGGAGATCAGATCTCGGAAGCCCTGCGTCTTCATCAGAAAATGTCGAAGAAGGAGGCCTTCACCAGAGCCTGTGAGATGCTGGAAATGGTGGGGATTCCTCCCGAACGCTACAGCGAATATCCGCATCAGTTTTCCGGCGGGATGAAACAGCGCGTGGTCATCGCCATGGCGCTGAGCTGCAACCCGTCCCTGCTGCTCGCGGACGAACCGACGACGGCGCTGGATGTGACCATTCAGGCGCAGGTCCTGGAAATGATGAACCGTCTGAAACGGGAGCTGGGAACTTCCCTGATCATGATCACGCACGACCTCGGTATTGTGGCGGAGGTCTGCGACCGGGTGGCTGTAGTCTATGCAGGTGAGATCGTGGAGATGGGAACCCGGGAACACATCTTTGACAATGGAATGCATCCCTATACGGAAGGGGTTTTCGACTCCATTCCGAGCCTGACCGGTGACGAGACGCGACTTAAACCGATCCGCGGACTTCCGCCCAACCCGGCCGATCTGCCCAAAGGATGTAAATTTGCACCGCGGTGCCCCTATGCGACAGAGGCCTGTCATGCGAACAGACAGGAACTCCGGGAAGTGGAGGAGGGACACTGGGTGAGATGTCATCGAGAGAGAGGAGGTGCAGGAGCATGACGCCGATTTTGGAAGTACAGGATCTGAAAAAATATTTTGACACCCCTCGGGGGATGCTTCATGCGGTGGACGGCATTTCCTTTCAGCTTGAGGAGGGAAAAACGCTGGGAGTCGTGGGTGAATCTGGATGCGGAAAATCCACGCTGGGAAGAACGATTCTTCATCTCATTGATTCCACCGACGGGAAGATTTTCTTTCAGGGGAAGGACGTTACCCATGTGAATGCTGCCGAGCTGCGAAAGCTGCGGGAGGATATGCAGATCATTTTCCAGGATCCTTTTTCTTCTCTGAATCCGCGGATGACGGTGCAGGAGACCATTCAGGATCCCCTGAAGGTAGCGAAACGCTTCTCGAAGAAGGAGATTGAGGAGCGGACGGACGCCATGATGGAGACCGTCGGTCTGGCAGAACGTCTGCGCCACTCGTACCCCCATGAGCTGGATGGCGGCCGACGTCAGAGAGTGGGAATTGCCCGGGCGCTGGCTCTGGAACCGAAGTTCATTGTCTGCGATGAGCCGGTTTCAGCGCTGGACGTTTCCATTCAGGCACAGATCCTGAATCTGCTTCAGGACCTGCAGGAGAGCAAGCACCTGACGTATATGTTTATCACCCACGATCTCTCGGTGGTGCGTTATATTTCCGATCAGATCTGTGTCATGTATATGGGGCAGATGGTGGAAATGAGTCCCTCGAAGGAGCTCTTTCAGAATCCGGTCCATCCTTATACAAAGGCGCTCCTCTCGGCGATCCTCGTACCGGATATTCATGCGAAGAGAGAGCGGATCATTCTGAAGGGGGAGGTTTCCTCGCCGGTTGAGCCGAAGCCGGGTTGCCGCTTCGCGGCCCGCTGCGCGTATGCCTGCGAGGGCTGCCGGAAGGCACAGAAGCCCGTGGAGATCTCGCCGGGGCACTGGGTTGTCTGTGACGTCGTCACACAAAGCGGAACCAAACCGGATGACCGGTTGGATCATACTATTTCCTAAAAGGAGGAAGAAAACTATGAAGAGAATCTTAGCTACGTTGTTAAGTCTGTGCATGGTCGCTTCTCTGGCGGCATGCGGCTCGTCCGACAGCTCGACGGAGACGACGGCGGCGGCCGATGCAGCAACAGAGACGACGGCGGCGGCCGAGGCGGAGAGCGGAGATGAGAGCGGTTCGGCGGATACGTCGGCGGAGTCTGTGACTGCAGACAAGATCACCATCGAGATCAGCTCCAGCGTCAGCTCCTTCCACCCATATGCCACCGCGACGACGAATTCCTACCGCATCGCGAATGCCGAAATCTATCAGCCGCTGTTCCGCCAGTACGGCTATGGCGTGGAGATGGAGGACTGGGAAGGCGTGATCGCAGATTCCATCGAGTATGATTCTGAGACGATGACCTATACCATCCATCTGAAAGAGGGCGTCTATGACAGCGCGGGGAATCCTTTTACTGCCAGCGATGTGGTCTTCTCTTTCCAGACGCAGTATGCGGTGAACCCGGATGCTGTGACCTACTGGACACACGCGGATATCGATTCTCTGACGGTGGTCGATGACTATACGGTGACTCTCTCGTTCTTTGATGCAACGCCCGGTATCATCAATACGCTGATGCTTCGCACCAACATGGTGACCCAGGCGGCGTATGAGGCGGCCGGAAGTGACGGCGACGGGATGATCACCCAGCCTGTAGGCACCGGTCCCTATGTTCTGTCCGAGTATGTGGACGGTGTCAGCTACACACTGACGGCGACAGAGAATTACTGGAACGCCGGAAATGGCGAGCAGAACGTCAACACGATCGTTTATACGGTGATCACGGAGAGCGCACAGCGCGGCATCAACTTCGAGACCGGCGATGTGGATGTTCTCTATGATGTTTCATCCAGCGACTATTCCCGTCTGTCAGCGGATACGGAGATCGCGCAGGTCATTGAAGAGCCGGACAACTCCATTGTCCTTCTCGGCTTTAACTGCACCGACGCCTCTCCCTGCAGCGAAGTACTGCTTCGTCAGGCGATCGCCTATGCCATTGACACCGAAGCCATTGCGCTGACGGCTTACGACGGGCTGGCGGAGGCCTGCTATACCTTTGGCGCTTCCATGTGGCTGGACTGGAACGATGAGTATGCAAGCGACGGAATCTACTATGCGGTAGATATGGACAAGGCTGCGGAGCTCTTCGCGGAGTCCGGCAACAGTGAGGGACTGGAACTCACTCTGGCCATTGAGGATAACTCCCAGCTGCTGATGGCCGCCACGATCATTCAGCAGAGCCTCAGCGAGATCGGAATCACCCTGACCATCGATCAGTATGACAGCTCCTCGTACAGCAACATTTACATGGAGTATGATTCCTACGATATGTACATTGCGACCGCGCGCAGCGATAACTACGCCACGAACATTTTTAACAACTTCCTGAACATGAATAACAGCACCGGCACCCGCGTGGGTATCGAGGATGAGACACTGCAGTCTCTCATTGAACCGTACGCAACCGGCGAGATGACGCAGGACGAGTTCGACGCCCTCATCGAGTACTACAACACGATCATCCCCTAC
>JAJQCL010000074.1:0-7735 GCA_021202715.1 Lachnospiraceae bacterium | reverse complement strand
TCCCCTACTATGCCATCTGCACAAAGATCACTCCCTACGTGGTGACCACAGGCATCGATCTCAGTTCGGTTCAGGTGGGCTGCGGCGGCTGGCTCTTCCCCGGTGACTGGACCTATACTTCGGAGTTTAATCAGTAGAAATCGCTGCACATTGTGTGCGGGAAATAAAGCCATGGAGGGGGCAAACTGTTTTGCCCCCTCTAATCATCTAAATGAAGGGAACGGGGGAGGACAGGATTTCCCCGTTCGCGAGGAGGCGAAGCGTGAGAGTCTATCATGAAATACCTGTTGTCATGCGCGATGGGATCATTCTGTATGCCAACCTGTTCTGCCCGGATCAGAGTGGAATCTATCCGACTCTGGTCTGCCGTCTTCCCTATGATAAAAATCAGCCGAAGCCGGAGACGGATCTTTTGCGCCCGGAGTCCTTTGTAGAAGCGGGGTATTGTGTGCTGCTCCAGGATCAGCGGGGGACGGGAACCTCCGATGGATTGCTGACCGCCACCGGGAAGAACGAATTTGAGGACGGCTATGACACTGTGGAGTGGGTGGCGGCCCAGCCCTGGAGCGACGGAAAGGTCGCCATGATGGGGCTGTCAAACCATGGATTTGCCCAGCTGGCGGCGGCATCCCTGCGTCCGCCTCACTTAGTCGCCATCGCTCCCTGGGAATGCCAGTCCTGGGCGCCCTTTAATATCAACTGGGGCGGCACGGCGACTCTGGTCAATAAACTGAACTGGGTGTATAACCAGTCGAAGCGCCAGCTGGAGAACATGAAGCTGGTTGCGGAGGAGAAGGAGAATATCCACCAGTATCTGGATAATTACCGGGATCATCTTCCGGAACAGCTGCGTTACCGACCGGCCTCCGAGGCGCCTGCAGCGAATGTACCGGGTTTTCCCCTGGTTCACGAATATGCCGATACAGCCTGCTGCATCGGAGATTACGCATACTGGAAATCTGTGGGGCGTCCCATTGATTTTTCACGCTTGGATCTGCCGATGTTTCATCTGTCGGGCTGGTGCGATTTTTTAAAGGATGCCACGATCGATAATTACATGGCTGCACGTGATTCCGGCGGGACGGAGCGCATGCGGGAGAATCAGTTCCTGATTCTGGGTCCCTGGAACCATGGCTCCGCGATGCCGCATCGTGTGGGAGCGTTTGAGTTCGGTGAGGAAAACAGCGGGGCGAACTGGCATGTCCGGGACCGCCTGCTGCACTGGATGAATCATTTTGTGATGGATGAACCGCTGGAGTCGTTCTGGGAGGATCCGGTCCATTATTTTGTCATGCAGAAGAATGAGTGGCGCAGCGCACCCTGCTGGCCGGTGCCGGAGTGTGAGGAACAGAGGCTCTATCTGAACAGCCGCGGCTACGCCAACACATCCCGGGGAAACGGGATCCTTCAGGAAACGACGGGTAACGGGATGCCGGACGTCTATGTGCATGATCCGGATCATCCTGTCCCGACAAAGCCGATGGAACCGGGACAGAAACGACTGGAGGATTCTCCGGAGATTCTGGATTATCGGGACATTGAGGAGCGGGAGGATGTCCTGGTGTATTCTACGCCGATCCTGTCAGAGGGGGTGACGGTAGCCGGTCCGGTCCGTGTCCGGCTGTATGCCATCAGCACAGCGGAGGATGTAGACTTCATGTGCCGTCTGGCGGATGTTTTTCCGGATGGAAGCTCTTATAACGTGACGGAGGGGGCGGTTCGCGCCCGCTACCGAAACACCGTGACGCCGCAGGCGGTGCGCGAACATGGCAGGATTGAGGAGGAGAAGATCCGGCGGGGAGAGATGGTTGAATATGAGATCTTCGTGGGGAATACGGCCTGGTATTTTGCTCCGGGACATCGGATCCGTCTGGCTGTGGCCAGCAGCAGTTTCCCGCGCCACGATATCAATCCGGGAACCGCGGCGCCCATCGGAACTTCGAGAGAGGCCCGGATGAGCGCACAGTGCGTTTATCACGATGAGCGGTACAGGAGCGCGCTGATTCTGCCGGTGCTTCCGTGAAGAAATGGAGACAGGAAAAATGTCCACCAATTTGCCGGAATGTGTCAGTGGTCGGGTGATTCCTGCCGTGCTACCATAAAATCAGATCTCCGAAGGGGGAAAATAAAATGTCAGGAGGACAGATACATGGCAGCAAACCGAGGAATGTCTGAGAGAATCCGAAAAATATATCAGATCGTACGAGCGCCGAAGATCGCGTTCAGTGTGGAGAAAGCAACACTCTTTACGGAGGCCTTCCAGAAATATGAGGGTGACCCCAATGTGATCCGCATGGCGAAGGCGCAGGCTTATATGCTGGAAAATATTCCCATCTACATTATGGAAGGAGATCTGCTGGCCGGAGCTCCGGCCTCGAAGCCGATGTGCGTCGAAGCCGATTTCTGGACCAAGGGAACCTGGCAGAAGGAAGGCATCGAGTCCCTGCGGGGAGAGGAATACTCGATCACCGACGAGCAGGCGGCCAAAATGTATGAGCTGACAGAATACTGGCACAAAATCATTCCGGAATACAAGCTGTATGACCTGTACGATGATCCCATGTGGGCCTGGAAGAAGAGCGGCTATCTTCTCCCGGTGAACACGACGCTGGAAGAGGCGGCCGGAATGGGGTATGCCTGCAACGGCATGGCGATCATGCCGGAGGCTGATACCTACCAGATCGACTACGCCTATGTGCTGCGTAAGGGACTGCAGGCGACCATCGATGAGGCGCAGGCCAAACTGGATGCTGTCGAGAGTATCCGCATTAAGAGCGAAGAGGATATCGAAAAGATTTATGTCTGGCGTGCCATGATTATCATCAACCGTGGTGTGATCGCCTGGGCGGAGCGCTATGCGGATCTGGCCGAGCAGGAAGCTGCGGCCTGTGAGGATCCCGTCCGGAAGCAGGAATTGCTGGAAATGGCACAGATCTGCCGCCGTGTACCCCGTTATCCGGCTTCGAACTTCCGTGAGGCATTTCAGTTCCTGTGGTTTAGCGTCCTGATGATCAGCCGGCAGACGACGACGCCGCTGGGACGTCTGGATCAGGTGCTGTAGCCTTATTACAAGAAGGATGTGGAAGCAGGAATCCTGGACGATGAGACGGTTCTGGAATACATGCAGAATTATCGTCTGAAGATTATGCAGATGAAGAATACCTCCGGCGGTCAAAGCCGCCTGAAATGGTCCGGTCAGGCGCGCTGGAACGGCGTAACGCTGGGGGGTGTGGACGCGGAAGGAAATGACGCGACCAATCCGTTGACCTATCTCTTTATTGAGGCCGCTTACCGGTGCCGTACCCCGCATCATACGCTGCACCTGCGCGTCCATGAGGGCACGCCGCGGGAGCTGCTGCGTAAGGCGGTGGAACTGGTAAGCACCGGGATCGGAATGCCTTCCTTTAACAGCGACAAGGGGTATATGAAGACGCTCATGGAGAAGGGGGTTCCGCTGGAAAAGGCGCGGGATTATATGGTCATGGGCTGCGTAGACCCTACGGTGCCTGAAGGATGGGGTCATGTATACTCCATGATGGTCACGTCCCTGCCCTTTGATACGTTCCTTCATAACGGATACAGCAAGCATCTGGATATGCAGATCGGCCCGAAGACCGGCGACGTATGCGAGATGAAGACCTATGAAGAATTCCGTGACAAGATGCTGGAGCATCAGCGGTATTACATCGAGTATTTTGCGCAGGATATGCTGCTGCGCTATCTGACAGGAAGAAAGGTCATGCAGGATCCGTTCCCCATTTCCCTGTTTTCTGACGGCGTGGAAGTGGGCAAGATCGGCAAGATGCGCGATCTGCCGTACGGCCTTGGCCCGACGCTGAACCTGGGCGTAGGAACGATCAATGTCGGCGACTCGATGGCTGTGATCAAGAAGCTGGTCTTTGAAGAGAAAAAAATTACCATGGAGCAGCTCCTGAAAGCGTTGGATGAGAACTGGGAGGGCGAGGAAAATCAGAAGATCCGCCGTATGTGCCTGGAGGTTCCCAAATATGGAAACGATGACGATGAAACGGATGCCGTGGTTGCGGACATCTACAATCGTCTGGTCGATATCGGGTGCAGCATCGATCATTACCGGGGCGGTAAGTACTGTGTCAGCGGCCTGTCGATCACGGCGCATGATCCCGGCGGACGCCTGACCGGCGCAACGCCTGATGGTCGATATGCAGGCACTCCTCTGGCAGACGGCTCGATTTCGCCGGAGCAGGGATATGATGTCAACGGCCCTACGGCCATGCTCAACAGTGCCATGAAGATGCCGCAGGGACGGATGAATGCGACGCTTCACAATATGAAGCTGCATCCTTCGGCGCTGAAGACGGCAGAGGACCGGGAAAAACTGATCAATCTGATTGAGACATACATGATGGAAGGTGGAAATCAGATTCAGTTTAACGTGGTAGATCAGGAGACTCTGATCCGTGCACAGAAAGAACCGGAGAAGTACAAGGACCTGATCGTTCGGGTGGCCGGATACAGCACGTATTTTGTTACACTGTCCAAGAATGTGCAGGACGAGGTGATCGGACGGACCAGCTACGGGGCTCTGTAGGCAGAAAAACAGAAAGGAGATCATCATGTCAGCGTCGGAGGGAGTCATATTCAATATACAGCGTTACTCGATTCATGACGGTCCGGGGATTCGGACCACTGTATTCCTGAAAGGCTGCCCTCTCCGCTGCCAGTGGTGCCATAATCCTGAATCCAATCTGGCGAGACCGCAGATGGCATTTTATGATAATCTTTGTACGGGATGCGGACAGTGCGTTTCCGTCTGTCCGCACCGTGCAATCACTGCGGCGGAAGGGATTCGGACAGACCGCCGCCTGTGCGGCGCCTGCGGCGCCTGCGTCCGGGCCTGCCCGAATCAGGCCAGAGAGCTGCTGGGAGAGAAGATCACAGTCGAAGAGGTCCTGAAAACCGTCCTGAAAGACCGGGCCTTCTATCGACATTCCGGGGGCGGTGTGACGGTCAGCGGGGGTGAACCGCTGGCTCAGGTCGGGTTTACGGCGGAGCTGCTGGCGGCGAGCCGACAGGCCGGTCTTCATACGGCCATCGAAACCTCCGGCTTTGCCCCCTGGGAAGAGGCGAAGCGTGTATATCAGGAAGCGGATCTGATTCTTCACGACATCAAACAGATGGATCCTGAGAGACACAAAGCGCTGACGGGGGTGGATAACGGGATCATTCTGGAGAATCTTTCCCGGGCGGCGCGGGAGCTTCACAAAGATCTGTGGATCCGTTTGCCATTGATCGCCGATGTGAACGACTCGGAAGAAGAGATGCGGGCGATTTGCCGTTTTCTGGATCCTCTGCGGGAGTGGATCCGGGAAGTATGGCTTCTTCCTTATCACAATCTTGGGATCTCAAAACAAAAATCGCTGGGGCAGGATACTTCCCTTCAGGAAAGCTTTCGTACCCCGGAAAGGGCGCATCTGGAGATGCTGGCAGCCTATATCACTTCTCAGGGATTTGTCGCAAAAATCGGGTAAGGGGTCTTTCGTGTTTTCCCTTGCGGAGAAACCGTCGACGATCTGAAAAATCACATAGACAGAGCCGAACCGCGGTGTTTTCACTGTGGCCCGGCTCTGTTTTTGCGCATCTTCATCGAAACTTCATTGAATTTCCCGGAAGGATGGTGTATGATGGAGCGAGCAGTGTCGAGAGACAAAGAATGCCGGGACGCTGCGCGGGAACGTAAGACCGACGTCTGAGCCCGCGGCAGGCGGACGCCCGGCAGGATGAGATACGAGGAGGATCTGTATGGGAAGAGATGAGGAATGGGGCACACGCCGTCCGGCCACGGGACGGAGACGCACGCGCCGCTCCACGAAGCCCTATAATGATGACTATAAAGACGATGAGTACGATTCCTATGAGGAGGATCTGTACAGAGACAGAGAGTACGAGGAATACGACGAGCGGGAGTATCGTCAGAGTACCTCCCGGCGGAGCTATGAGGATGAATACGGCAGCAGCCGGAGCCGCAGTTCGGAGGAGAGATACCGGGACAGACGGAGCCGGGGCGCGCAGGATGAGTATGGCAGCAGCCGGGGCCGCAGCTCGGAGGAGAGATACAGAGACAGTCGCAGCGTCGACAGAGACCGCAGGGATTCCCGCAGCCGCGACGACGGGCGCAGCCGGAGCCGTTCACAGGCTGAGACTTCGCGGAGCCGCAGCGGGTCGAGAAATCGCGGATATGAGGAGGATCGGCGCGATCGCCGGGGAGGATACTACGAGGATGACCGTTCCCGGAGACCTTCCGGCGGGCGCAAGAGGAAGAAGAGGCATTGGGGCTGTCTGATTCCCCTGATCATTTTGCTGGTAATCATTCTGGCGGCTTTCCTCGGCCTGAATTATCTGTGGAGCCGGATCGACAGCGCAGATTTCGGCAATTCGGACATTCTGGTGAACGAGGATCTGCCGGATTCGGTGACGGAATACACGAAGAATTACCGGACATTTATGATTTTCGGTGTGGATTCCCGCGATGATTCCACGCTGCAGTCGGGAACGCTGGCGGACAGCAACATCATCGTCACGGTCAATAAGAAGACGGGCGCGATCAAGCTGACATCCATTTATCGTGATACCTACGTGGAGACTACGGAGGGCGAGTGGATGAAGCTGACGGAAGTATATTATAAGTATGGGGCGCAGGAACAGCTGCAGACGATCAATAAAAACTTTGACATGAATGTTACCGAGTATGTGACGGTGAACTGGAAGACCGTGGCACAGGTGATCAACGAGCTGGGGGGTCTGGATGTCGAGCTCTCTGAGGCGGAAGCGGAAGGGATCAATGATTATATCGATGAGGTGATCGAATCCACCGGGCTTGATTCAGAGCATGTCACCGAGGCGGAAGGAACGCAGCATCTGGACGGTGTGCAGGCGGTGACCTACTGCCGTCTGCGTAAAGGACTGGGAGATGATTACCAGCGGACCGAGCGGCAGCGGACGGTGATTTCTCTGACGCTGGCGGCGGCCAAAGATGCGGGGATTCCCAAAGTCCTGTCCGTGTGCAATACGGTATTTCCTGGAATTTCCTCCAGCTTCTCGCTGACGCAGATCATGGCGCTGGCTCTGGGCCTGGGAGGGTATGAGATCGAGGACAGCACAGGATTCCCCTTTGATCAGGTGTCTCAGAGCGGCGGCAGCTATTACATTTTCCCGGTGACGCTGGCTTCGAATGTGGAAGAACTCCACGAGTATCTCTATGGCAACACAGAATATGAGCCGTCCGGCACGGTGTCGGGACTGAGCGAGGAGATTTCGGCGTATTCGGGGTATTACGGAAACTGATCTTTCTTCTTTCAAGTATTTTACACACATTTATCACAAAGACCTGCTAAACTTCTCAACATGGTAAGAAGATAACAGGTCTTTTTTGTCGCACGAACGGGGACGAAGGAAGACCGGATAAAGGTAAAGGAGAACGGACATGAGTGCTTACAATGAGAATGATTCTTCGCGGGAGAGAGATATTCTGACGGGCACCGACGAGGAACAGACGAAAGACACGGATTCCACGTATCGCGATGAAGTAAATGACAGCGTGGAATCAGAGACCGCGGTGGGAGAGGACGGCACGTATCGTTATTCCTACCGCCAGACGGAGGAGAACCCGGACGAATACCGCAGGCCTCCTTACATGAGAGATGAGATCGGCGGCTCTGCGCATGGCACAGATTCCGGCGATTCGTACAGCGAAAAT
>JAJQCL010000005.1 GCA_021202715.1 Lachnospiraceae bacterium | reverse complement strand
CTTCTTTTTCACTTCCTCCGCTGTGTCAGAGAGGTAAATGCAGTTGCCGAGGGATTTGCTCATCTTGGCCTTGCCGTCGATGCCGGGGAGGCGGAGGCAGGCTGCATTGCTCGGAAGCATGACGTCCGGATCGACGAGGGTCTCGCCGTAGACCGCATTGAATTTGTGAACGATCTCCTTACACTGCTCCAGCATGGGAAGCTGGTCCTCGCCCACGGGAACCGTTGTGGCCTTGAAGGCCGTGATGTCGGCCGCCTGACTGATCGGATAGGTGAAGAAGCCGACAGGGATGCTGGCCTGAAAGCCGCGCATCTGAATTTCGCTCTTTACCGTAGGGTTACGCTGCAGCCGGGACACGGTGACCAGGTTCATATAGTAGAAGGTGAGCTCCGTCAGCTCGGGGATCTGCGACTGGATGAGAAGAGTGGATCTGGCCGGATCGAGCCCGCAGGACAGGTAATCCAGGGCAACCTCGATGATGTTCTGCCGCACTTTTTCGGGGTTGTCCGCGTTGTCGGTCAGCGCCTGGGCATCAGCGATCATGATGTAAATGGCGTCGTATTCACCGGAGTTCTGCAGCTCCACCCGTCTTTTGAGGGAACCCACGTAGTGTCCGACATGGAGTCTTCCGGTCGGGCGGTCGCCGGTCAGAATGATCTTGCTCATAGATATGTTCCTTCTTTCTGCAGTCTCGGGACTGCGTAAATCCGTATTTCATTGTATCTGATTTAAGAACAAAGGTCAAGAACCCGTTTCAGTCCAGACTCCGCCGCAGGCGGGCGGAGAGGAGATCGACCAGCCAGACCAGAAGGATCAGGCCCAGGCAGATGGCGCTGGCGGTACTCCATTTGTACTGGTTCATGGCGAAGATCAGCGGCGCGCCGATGCCGCCGGCGCCGACCAGCCCCAGCACGGAGGCTTCACGGATATTTACGTCGAAGCGGTAGAGAACCGCCGACGCGAAGGCGGGCAGGCACTGCGGCAGTACTGCGCGGCAGAGGGTCGGCAGGGAGGAAACCCCCATGGAACGCAGCGCCTGAAACGGGCGGAAGTCGAGGCTGTCAATGGCTTCGGTAAAGCGCTTGGCCAGGAGTCCGATACTGCAGACGGACAGCGTCAGGACGCCGGTGAAGGCGCCGGGACCGGAGACCCGGATGAAGATCAGTCCGTAGATCATAAAAGGGACGGAACGGATCAGCAGTGTGAAAGCGCGGAACAGACCGGCTGCAGGGCGGGGCAGGAAACGAGGCGAGGACAGAAAGGCCAGAGGCAGGGCGATGAGGGCGCCCACACAGGTCCCCACCAGAGAAATCGCCACGGTTTCCAGCAGCAGATAGCCCAGGCCGCCGGAGTCTGTCTGGAAGAAGAACGACCAGTCAGGATGCAGCAGACCGGAGAGCATATTTTGCAGGAGGGCCGTGCTGGTATGGGAGAAGTCCGGTGGTGTCAGCGTCAGTGTACAGAAGAGGAAGAGCAGAAACACGACCAGAGCGAGGACCCGGGAGGCAGTGCGCGAGATCCGGCGCTCGCCGCGGATCAGCGAGCCCAGAAATACGCTGATCTGCTCGATGACGCAGACGGTGATAAAGAGAGCCAGGAGGATGGTCCCTACCTTTTCATATTCCAGCCAGGACATCTTCTCGTCGAGCAGAAGCCCGATGCCGCCGGCGCCTACGTAGCCGAGGATCGAGCTGTTGCGCACATTGGTTTCGAGCAGATAGAGGACGTTGGAGAAGTAGGAGGAGGCGATGCCGGGGAAAATACCACGGGAAAAGGCCGCCGCCGGGGACGCACCCAGAGAACACAGGGCCTCGTAGGCGCTGATGGAGGTGTTTTCGATGTCCTCATAGGTCAGACGTGTCAGAATGGCAAAGGTGTAAAGGGTCAGGGCCGTGGTTCCGGCGAAGGTGCCGAGCCCCAGCAGAAAGGTAGCCAGGAGCGCCAGAATCAGCGCCGGAAAGGAGCGCAGGATCTGAATCAGGGCGCGGCAGAGCGAACCCACAGTGCGGGATCCGCGCAGGTTCCGGGCGCAGATGGGAGCCAGGAGAAGCGCCAGAAGGGCGCCCAGACCGGTTCCGGTGACGGACATTTGAATCGTGGCCAGCAGAGGTTCCAAGACATGGGAGAAATAGCTCAGATCAGGCGGGAACAGGCCGGAAACGATGTCGGTCAGGTGGGCGCGCCGGGTCCAGAGCTGTGAGAGAGAGCAGTCGGTCCAGGCTGCTGCTGCAAAAAAGAGCAGCAGAAAAGCCAGCACACCGGCCAGGTGTCGCAGGGTTCGGTATTTTTTTGCGAAAATCTTTTCTTTCACGGGAACAACATCCGGCTCCTTTGCATGATACCAGGGTCGAAAGTCATGAATGGAGCGCTTACACAAGGTACGCCCTTCGGGTGTGCGGTCCGATTCATGACTTTACGACCCGCCAAAACATGAGTAAGTAGCACAATTTTTGTAAAAAATTGTGCGGATTACGAATGTTTTAGGATTGCGAGAGTGCATTAGCACGGAGCAATCCGTGTATCAGCCGGGGGCAAATACTTTTGACCCCGGCATCATCTTTTATTCGGGGATCGCGGTGCCATAGATCGCGGCGATCACGTTCGGCGTGGCTTCCTGGACAGATCCGTCGAAGACCATCCGACCTTCCCGCAGGCCGATGAGGCGGTCGGAAAATTCCCGCGACAGGGCCAGATTGTGGCTGTTCATCAGAACGGTCAGGTGCTCGGTCTGCTGGATGTCCCGCAGCAGCCCGAGGATTTGTCGTCCGGTGGCCGGATCCAGGGAAGCGACCGGTTCGTCGGCCAGCAGAACCAGAGGGCGGCGCAGGAGTGCCCGCGCGATGGCCACCCGCTGTTTCTGGCCGCCGGAGAGATTTTTCACAGGCGTATCCAGCTTGTCCTCCAGTCCGACCCGCGTGAGCAGGCGCACCGCTTCCTCGCGCTGCGTGCGGGAGAAGCGCCCCAGGGAGGCCGGAAGCGCCGCCATGTCGGGCAGACAGGCGTTGAGGACATTCTGCAGGCAGGAGACATTCTCCACCAGGCAGAAATCCTGATAAATCGTCGCGGTCTTCTTCTGCATGACCCTTTTTCTGCGGCCCCGGGCAGCCTCGAAATGTTCATCCTGATAAAGGATGGCGCCCTGATCGCAGCCGATGGCTCCGTTCAGCAGGCGCAGCAGCGTGGTCTTACCGGCGCCGGAGGGGCCGATGACCGACACGAACTCTCCCTGATCGACGGAGAAGCTCACGTCGGTCAGGGCAGCTGTGCGGTCATCAAAACATTTGGTAATATGTTGAATCTGTAATAGCATGGTGGGAAAGTTCTCCTGTGACAGGGATACGCGGCAGCTTTTTGTGAAAAGGCGTGTCACTCCTCCAGAGATTTCAGCAGCTCCTGCGCGTCGCGCTCGCCGTCATAATTGGCATCGTCGCCCCACTCATAGCCCACCTGGCTGAAGACGCTGAGGATCTCTTTCCCCTCGTCGGTCTCAGCGATCTCGATGAAGGTTTCACCGAGGGCCTGACGGAAGTCCTCGTCCGCCATGAGCTCGGAGGCTTCGCTGTAGGCGATCATGTCGTTGTAAATGGGCTCGCTGACGCCGAGGATGCCGGTCTGGTTGATCATCTCATCGGTGCCGCCGAACTCCTCGATCCAGTCGGAGGCGTATTTGACGCGGATATGTCCGTAGGAGACGATGATGTCCACCTGTCCGGCCGCCAGACGCGAGAGCGAGGTCGTGTAGGAATCGGATTCCACGACGCTGGAGAGATCAGCGATCGTCTTGCCGTAGCGCTCCTGCAGCCACAGACTCGGGTAAATGTAGCCGGAAGCGGAGGTGGCGTCCATGACCGCCCAGGTGGCACTGTCCAGGTCCTCCCAGGTCAGCTCTTCACCGGCGTTTACCTTCGCCAGCAGCTCCTGGCCCTTCTCGCTGGGACCGGCCAGGATCACCGAGCGGTAATAGGTGCTCATCTCGTCGGTATTTTCTTCGAGAGTGCCGTCATTCCAGTCGATGGGATCCTCGGAATCCTTGCTGATCGCGTAGCGCAGAGCGGTCAGCAGCACGTCGCAGTCCTCGGAGAACAGCACGTAATTGCCGCCGGAAATAAAGCCGATGTCGGCGCTTCCGGCGCTGAGGGCCTGTCCGACAGCCGTATAGCTGGTACCCACCGACATATCGATCTCCTGCACGTCATAGCCCTTCTCCATGAGCTTTGTCTGCAGCAGCTCCTCCAGGGGCTCTGTCGAGGTGATGACGGTGTCCGCGTCAGCGTAGGGGGAGAAAGCGATGGTCAGAGACTCGATCTCCTGCAGGGCGCCGGTGTCTGCGGCGGTCGTTTCCTGGTCGGCGACGGCTGCTTCGTCGGATGTTTCAGCGGCTGTTGTCTCAGCGGCGGAGGTGTCCGCGGACGAATCGGAGGAGCTGCAGCCGGACAGCAGTCCGAGGCACAGAATCAGAGTCAGAGTCCATGAGATTGCTTTTTTCATAATGTTCTTCCTTTCAAATGCAACGTTTTATAGTAAACGACTTTATGTCGTTCAGGGCGCGTCATGCTCTTTGGGCTGCCGCATCATGACGAAGTCTGCTCCAGATACACGCTCGTGGAGGGATAGGCGAACTCGCAGCCATCCTGCCGCATGACATCCATGATTTTCAGGTTGATGCGGTTCTGCAGCTCGCGATATTCTCCGAGATCGACGGCCGTGACGTAGATGCGCGCATTGAGATCAATGCTCGAGGAGGAGAATTCCGACAGCACCACGTTGACCATGTCAGGGACCACCTGGGGATCCGCCTGGAACATGGCGGTCAGGTCGTTCCGGAGCTTCTCGATCCGCTCGGGCGGCGTATCGTATTTGACGCCGAGAGAGAAGGTCCACAGCCGCGTGCTGCGGTCGGTGATATTCTGGATATATTCGGAGCAGACCTGGGAATTCTCAATGGTGATCAGTACCTTATCCGGGGTGCGCAGTCTTGTCGAACGGAAGGAGACTTCTTCTACGGTGCCTTCGACGCTGCCGAGAATCACGTAGTCGCCGATGCCGAAGGGCCGTTCTACGACCAGAG
>JAJQCL010000216.1:4385-5080 GCA_021202715.1 Lachnospiraceae bacterium | reverse complement strand
AGCAGGATGATGGTACCGGCCTTCTTGATGAAGCTCCAGCCGCGCTCCCACATGCTGCGCAGGACATTGCCGACGGTCGGCATATGATAGGCCGGCAGCTCCATGACGAAGGGAGCCGGGTCACCGGCGAAGAGCTTCGTCTTCTTCAGAATGATACCGGAGCAGATAATCGCCGCGATGCCCAGGAAATACGCCGAGGGAGCTACCCAGGAAGCGCCGCCGAAGATCGCGCCCGCCACCATGGCGATGAAGGGCAGCTTCGCGCCACAGGGGATAAAGGTCGTCGTGATGATCGTCATCTTCCGGTCACGGTCGTTCTCGATCGTACGGGAAGCCATAATGCCGGGGACGCCGCAGCCGGTGCCAATCAGGATCGGGATGAAAGATTTGCCGGAGAGACCGAATTTGCGGAAAATACGGTCCATGATGAAAGCGATCCGGGCCATGTAGCCGCAGGACTCCAGGAAGGCCAGGAAGATGAACAGCACCAGCATCTGAGGCACGAAGCCCAGCACCGCGCCGCAGCCGGCCACGATGCCGTCCAAAATCAGGCCCTCCAGCCAGGGGGCCACGCCGATGGAATCCAGCAGGTCGCCCAGCAGCACAGGGATACCGGGCACCCAAATGCCGTAGCTGGCGGGGTCAGGCTCTTCACAGCCGTATTCCTCGTAGACCTCCACAGCGGCGGCCAGATC
>JAJQCL010000216.1:0-4375 GCA_021202715.1 Lachnospiraceae bacterium | reverse complement strand
CCGCGCCGCAGCCGGCCACGATACCGTCGCAGATCAGTCCCTGCAGCCAGTCAGCGCAATTCACCGCTTCCAGAGCATTTCCTATCAGAACCGGGACACCCACGATCCAGATGCCGTATTCAGCCGGGCCGGGTTCCGCGCACTCATAGGAAGTTTATACCTCAACAGCCGCTGCCAGATCGGCGCCGGTGGAGGTGACCTCTTCGGTCGCCAGCGTCTCCTCATCTTCCACCAGATAGGTAACTGTGTCCGTCTCAGCGATCGTGCCTGCGAACTCGCTCACAGCCGCCGCGGCCGCCGTCGCATCGAAGGCCTCATCTTCGGTATCCATAGCCGCTTCGAGCGCCTCGGTATCCGTGCCGTTCTCTGCCGCCTGTTCGATAAAAGCAGTGATGATGGTCTCCGCGTCACCGTACTCTCCGGCCGCCTCCTCATAGGCGCTGCCGCCGGTCAGGTGCCAGCCGTCGCCGAAAACGCCGTCGTTAGCCCAGTCCGTTGCGTATGTACCAACCGTGGTCACGGACACATAATAGACCAACCACATGATCACGGCAAAGATCGGCAGAGCCAGGAAACGGTTGGTCACGATCCGGTCGATCTTATCAGAGGTGGTCATGCCGCCCTTCTTCTGCTTTGTCAGGCACACGCCGATGATGGAGGCGATGTACTCATAGCGTTCGTTGGTGATGATACTCTCCGTATCATCGTCATACTCGTCCTCCAGCATCCGGATTTCCTCAGATACATCGGGGACCTGCTTCATCTTCTCCGTAATTTTTGTATCCTTCTCCAGCAGCTTGATGGCGAAGAAACGCTTCTGCTCTTCGGGGACCTCGTCTCCCAGCTTGTCGGACACCGAGCTGATCACAGACTCCACCGCTGTGGCAAACTCGTGAACCGGCGCCTGGCTCTTTCTCTGAGCTGCCTTCACCGCCTTCGCAGCGGCTTCCTGTACGCCTGTACCCTTGAGGGCTGAGATGGCGACTACTTCGCAGCCAAGCTTCTTACTCAGCTTATCCAGATGGATCTGATCGCCGGACTTCTCCACCATATCGATCATGTTTACTGCCATGATCACCGGGATTCCCAGCTCCATCAGCTGCGTGGTGAGGTAGAGGTTACGCTCCAGGTTCGTGCCATCCACTATATTCAGGATGGCATCCGGGCGCTCCGTGATCAGATAATTCCGGGCCACCACTTCCTCCAGCGTATAAGGGGAAAGAGAATAGATACCGGGAAGGTCCATGATGGAGACATCCTTCTGTCCCTTCAGACGTCCTTCCTTCTTCTCAACCGTTACACCCGGCCAGTTTCCCACAAACTGGTTGGAACCGGTCAGCGCGTTAAACAACGTGGTTTTGCCGCTGTTGGGGTTTCCCGCCAATGCAATCGTTATCGACATTTCCATGCTCCTTTTCGTTTCCGGCTTCCCGCTCCGTCTTTTCGCGAAACGAAAGCCCTTCGTTTGTTTTATGTATTTAAAATTTGGTTTGGCTGTTTTTTATTAGTTTTTGCTAACCCATAGTCAAAAAAATTTATTCGACCAGGATCATCTCAGCGTCTGCCTTGCGCAGGGACAGCTCATAGCCCCGCACCGTCACTTCCACCGGATCCCCCAGCGGAGCGACCTTTCTCACGAAGATCTCCACGCCCCTGGTGATTCCCATATCCATGATACGCCGCTTCACCGGGCCGGCGCCTGTCAGCTTTGCGACAGTGACGGTCTGCCCGCACTCCACTTCTCTCAGTGTCTTCATACTCGTCTCCTTCTGTTACACATAAATTTTATTCGCCATATCTTTTCCAATGGCGACCCGAGAGTCTTTTACGTTGACGATCACATTGCCCCCGATATCGGAGACGACCGTCACCGCACCGCCCACGACAAACCCGAGATTCTCGAGAAATCGTTTCGTCTCTTCTTTGCCGCCGATCCGGCTTATGACATTCACTTCGCCTTCTTTAGCCATCGTCAAAGGCATCACTGTCTCCTCCTTCCTGAGCCCATACCGTCCGCCGCCCTGAGTCCGCCGGAGAAATCCCGGCAATGCAAACAAAGGGCAGGACGCGCGGATGTGAACCCTCCGCAGTATTTCCCGGCTACCGTACGTTAGTATATTATAACGTTCATTAGTTGTCAAGAATATCTTTAAGAAAATCCAAACTTTTTTTCATTTAGAGGCAGTTAAAGATTACTTGCGTAAATCCGGGTGGTATGTTACTCTGGAGAGCGCGGGAATACTATGAAAGTGAGGAACACATCATGACTGTGGATTATACCTTATATTTATGTACGGACCGGAACCTGATGACGACGGACACGCTGGAAGAAGCTGTCGAGGCCGCCATCCGCGGCGGCGTCACCGTCGTGCAGCTGCGCGAGAAGGACTGCTCCTCTGCGGAATTTCTCGAGCAGGCTTTCCGCATCAGGGAGATCACCGACCGCGCCGGGATTCCGCTGATCATCAACGATCGGCTCGATGTGGCGCTGGCCGTGGACGCCGCCGGTGTCCATGTGGGACAGTCAGATTTTCCGGCAACCGTAGCCCGGAATCTCCTGGGGCCGGATAAGCTCATCGGCGTCTCCGCCGCCACCGTAGAGGAAGCCCGGAAGGCGGAAGCGGACGGCGCGGACTATCTGGGAGTGGGCGCCATGTTCGCCACCTCCACCAAGACCAACACCCGCCCGGTCTCCATGGAACGCCTGGCGGAGATCCGGCAGGCTGTCTCGATCCCCATCGTCGCCATTGGCGGCATTCAGGCCTCCAACGCGGCACAGTTCCGTGGCACCGGCATCAACGGCCTGGCCGTGGTCTCCGCCATTCTGGCGCAGCCAGATATCGAGAAAGCGGCGCGGAAGCTGAAAAATATTTTTACGCGGTCGTAAAGAAAAAGTCTGTTCTGCAGACACAGGAAACCGTCGCGTTCACATCCCGAAAAACGAAATTATACTTCCTGACATACGAGGAGAAACTATATGAGAAAGAAATACCCCTACGCCATCTTCGACATGGACGGCACCTTGGTCGATTCCATGCCCTACTGGCACAATATCGGCCGGGACTATCTCCTGTCCCGCGGCAAAGAACCGGAGGATCATCTCTGGGAGAAGCTGTCCACCATGTCTACCGCCGAATCCGCCCGCTATTTCCAGGAGCGTTACGGACTGACCGAGGATGTTCCCACAATCGTGCAGGGCTTCAATGACATCATGGCCGAGAATTACCGTCTGCGCGTCCCGGCGAAGCCCGGCGTGCGGGAGTATCTTCTCTCCCTGCGGGGCGCCGGTGTCGATCTGAGTCTGGCGACCGCCACCTCCATCCCGCTGGTCGAGGTCACTCTCCGGCGGCTGGAGCTGCTGCCCCTCTTCTCCCACATCACCAGCTGCGATGAGGTCGGTGCCGGAAAGGACCGTCCCGATGTCTTCCAACTGGCCCTGCAGCGACTGGGCGCAGCGCCGGAGGAGGCTGTGATGTACGAGGACGCCTGGTTCGCCGTGCAGACCGCCAAAGCACTTGGGATGCATGTGGCCGGGGTCTATGATCCCACCTGTACCGGTACCCCGGAGCAGATGGCCGGCATCTGCGACTGCTACATCCGGGATTTCAGTACGCTGACATACTGCCCGCAGGATGTGCAATAGATTATTGGGGACAAAAAACAAAAAATACTTGAAAAAATTTCCCCCCGCGTGTAAAATACAAAACCGTGGAAGCGACCGTTACAAAACGTGCAAACCAGAATCCGGTTTGCACGTTTTCTTTTTTTGTCGCACAGGCAAAATGAAGGAGGATACAATTTAGATGGAACAACAAAACAAACTGGGCTCCATGCCCATGCCGCAGCTGGTGCTGAACATGTCCCTGCCGCTGATGATCTCGCTGCTGGTGCAGTCCCTGTACAATATCGTGGACAGCATCTTCGTAGCCAGGCTCGGTGAGGAGGCTCTGACCGCCGTCTCCCTGGCCTACCCCATCCAGCTTCTGATGATCGCCGTCTCGGTGGGAACCAGCGTGGGCGTGAACGCCCTTCTCTCCCGCAGTCTGGGAGCCAAAGAATATGAAACAACCGGGAAGGCTGCTACCTCCGGTCTGCTCCTGGCCTTTGCCGGTACGCTGGTCTTCCTGCTTCTGGGTATCTTCTGCGCGGGCTGGTTCGTGCGCATGTTCACCTCCGATGCAGTCATCAGCGCCTACTGCCGTCAGTATCTGACCATCTGCATGATCTTCTGCGCCGGTACTTTCATCGGAACCATGTATCAGAGATTCCTGCAGTCGACCGGCGATACCTTTGACAGCATGCTCTCCCTGGTGAGCGGCGCGGTGACCAATCTGGTTCTGGATCCGCTCCTGATCTTCGGTCTTTTGGGGCTGCC
>JAJQCL010000165.1 GCA_021202715.1 Lachnospiraceae bacterium | reverse complement strand
TCTCTGTATCAGAGAGGCATCCCCTATGTGCAGATTCCCACCACACTTCTGGCCGCTGTCGACTCGTCGGTGGGAGGAAAAACCGCTGTGGACCTGACGGCCGGAAAAAACCAGGTCGGCGCCTTCTGGCAGCCAGCGCTGGTCCTCTGTGACACAGATACCCTGCGCTCCCTCTCCGCGGCCGTGTGGGCCGACGGCGCCGCTGAAAGCCTGAAATACGGAGTCATCGCTTCCCGCGCGCTCTTCGACGACATCGCCGCCGGTGGACTGCAGGCAGACCCCGCCAAACACATCGCCGCCTGTGTCTCCATGAAGGGACGTTTTGTCGCGGAAGATGAGAAAGATACCGGCGCCAGACAGTATCTGAACCTGGGGCATACCTTTGGGCATGCCATCGAGGCAGAGAGTCGTTTCGCGATCCGCCATGGCCAGGCTGTAGCGATGGGAATGGCCATTGCCGCGCGCGCAGCGCATCTCGCCTACCCGAACAGCGACTGCATTCACGAGATGGACGCGGCGCTTGACGCTCTCGGCCTGCCCCGCACGGCGCCCTATCCGCCGCATCAGCTCCTGCCCTGGATCACGGCCGACAAAAAAAGGCGGGGGAACCGTATCACGCTGGTTCTCCCCCGCCAGATCGGAGGCTGTGAACTGCTCACCCTCACTCTGCCGGAGGCGCAGGATCTCTTCGCCCGGGCATTGCAGATCTGAGAAAACCATGCCGCAGGGCGCGCATCTGCCGGAGGCTTTTTATCGATCAGATCATTCTGAAAACTTTCCTATAAAGCAAAAAGAGAAGGAGCGAATCATCCTCGTTCCTTCTCTGTCTTTTTATCTTGTCTTATCCGAGCACGTTGCGGATGCTCTTTACGCTGCGATAGTTCCAGGTTGAAACCTTCACGCCGGTCTTGGCGTTGGAGGCATGTACCACCTGACCATTTCCGATGTAGATGGCAATGTGTCCGCCGTAATAGACCAGATCACCCGGCTGCATCTCCGAGGAACTCACGCTCTTGCCGCTGCTTCCCTGAGAACTCGAGGTTCTGGGAAGGCTGTACCCGAAGTGTTTATAAATCTGCTGTACGAAGCCGGAGCAGTCCACGCCGCTTGACAGGCTGTTGCCGCCATAAACATATTTCAGATTGCCGACAAAGGAGAGCGCATAATCCACGATCTGAGAACGAATGGAACTCGTGCTCTCGGAAGAAGAAGATTTCGTCGTCTCCTCCTCCGTCGTCGTTGTCTCCTTGGTGGTCTCCTCCGTCGTCGCTTCGGTCGTTGTCTCCCTGGTGGTTGCCTCCGTCGTCGCCGCTTCGGTCGTCGCGGCTTTCGTGGTCGCCTCGGTCTCGTTCTCCTCGGCTTCCTCAGCCGCCGCCCGAGCGGCTTCCTCGGCTGCTGCGGACTCAGAGGCTGCCGCTTCTGAAGCTGCTGCTTCCGCCGCCGCGGCCTCTGCTGCAGACTCCTCGGCGATCCTCTTGGCTTCCTCGGCCGCCTTCTCTTCCTCGATCGAAATGGCTTCCTCGAACACAACGTCGATCGTCACATAATCGCTGGAAACATATCCGGTCACATCGTCATCGATCGAAATCTGTACGAAACCATCTTCCTGATCGATCACGTCATAGCTCTCATCCTCCGCAAGCAGCGTCACGGTCGAGCTCTCTGTACTGGCCTCCGAACGAAGCCGCAATGTCTCGGCGCTGACCGTGGCTTTCACGGTTCCCACTTCATAAGCAATGGCTTCCGCTTCCTCACCTGTTACAAAGTAATTCGACTTTATGTAGCCTGTCACCGATCCGGACTGGATATAATACCAGGTCCCATCGTCCGTCTCCACAGTATCCAGAATGGTGGCCGCCGCATTGTTATAGATCTTACCAAGGATCTCCCCGTCTTCCGAGGCCTCGCTGCGGATATTCACATAATTATTTACCTGAGAAATTGCAATGTCATCATAGGGAGAGGTTGTCTCTTCCGCCTCGGCCGCCTCATCGATCTGTGTTGCCAGCTCGACCTGCGCCTCGAGCTCCTCCTCTGTCATCTCATATTTGACGGAGCTGTCCGCCAGAACATTTCTCGCGTTGATATAGGCATCGGAAATCCCTTCTTCGACCTGCGCCACTCCGCTCACTGCCATGGTTTCTTCTTCCACGGTCGTCTCCTCCAAAATGGAAGAGATACCAGACAGAATAGAATCCGATGAGGCATACACCGGAGTCGCAGCCGCCAAAGTTCCCGCCAGCCCCAGGCTAACAGCACGTAATAACACGCGATTGTATTTAATCACAAATAAACCCTCCAATGTTTACAACTTGTTACACAAATGTTACACCCATGAAAAAAGTATAACAAGCCCCTGTGCAAATGTCAATGTATTTTTTGTGAAAAAAAGAAATTTATGAAGGAGATCCGGTTCAGCCCTGCGCGGACAGATAGCGTTCGGCCGAAGCCACCGCATTGGCGCCGTCCGACGCGGCCGTGATGATCTGCCGCAGAGGCTTTGTCCGCACATCTCCCGCCGCGAAGACACCGGGGCAGCTCGTCCGACCCGTCTCATCTGCCACGACATAACCGCCCTCATCCAGCTTCACTCCGGCAAAGAGCTGTGAATTCGGCACGATGCCCACCGCGGCAAAGACGCCGTCTACCTGCAGCACATTTTCCCGCTGTGCTTCCTCACAGGCGGCCGCCTGCAGCTCTCTGTGCCGGGGCACGGAGGCGATCCGAAGCTCCTCCACGGCCTCTTTTCCGCGGATCTCTGTCACGACCGTGTTCCAGAGGATCTCCACATTGTCCCGTTCCTTCACCTGTTCCTGCAGGGAAGCCGCCGCCCGCAGCTCGTCCCGCCGATGGATCAGATACACCTTGCGGCAGATACGGGACAGGAAGACCGCGTCCTCCACGGCCACATCGCCGCCGCCGACCACAGCCGTCACCTGATTGCGGAAGAAAGCTCCATCGCAGACCGCGCAATAGCTGATTCCCCGCCCGGCCAAGGCCTCCTCACCGGGGACACCCAGCTTTCTGTGCGTCGCGCCCGTCGCCAGAATCAGTGTGCGGGTCCGGTACTCTCCTTCCCGGCCCACCACCGTCTTGACGTCTCCGGCCATGTCCTCGATGCGTACGACCTCATCGCAGACAAAGGAGGCGCCCAGGCTCTCCGCATGTTCCCGCAGCTTCATCGCCAGGTCAAAGCCGTTGATTCCCGGCATCCCCGGATAGTTGTCCACCGCGTCGGTATTGATGATCTGACCGCCGCTCATGGGCTCTTTCTCCAGTACAACAAAATGCAGCCGCGCCCTCTGCGCATAGATCGCCGCGGCCAGCCCGGCCGGCCCGGAGCCAAGGATGATCAGATCGTACATGACAGCCCTCCCCTAAACCTCTCACAGATTTCTTTTCCGTACATTTGCAGCATCCGCTGCCCGTACAACGGGGTATTCTACACCGTTTTCCGGCAAATGGCAAGCCCCTCCCGGCCTCTGGCAAATATTTCCTCTCTGTTTTACATTCCGTTCTTTTTTTTTCCGTACAAATGAATTATGATGAAATAAGAGCGCACGAGGGCGCTCTTCGTAAAATAATCCATGTTTTTTGAATCATACGTCGTGAAAGAAAGGAGTTTCTTCCTATTATGAATCATTCGCTTGCACTCATCACCGGCGCGTCCCGGGGCATCGGCCGGGCCATCGCGCTGCGTTTTGCCGAAAACGGCTGGGATGTGGCCATTGTCGCCCGTCAGAATCAGGACCGGCTGGAGGAGGTCCGGAAGCTCATCGAATCCCACCACGTTCTCTGCTATCCCTTTCTGGAGGATGTCGGAGAACGTGACGCTGCCGCCCGTATCTTCGATGCGCTGGGAGAACAGGGGCGCAATGTGGAGGTGCTCGTCAACAATGCCGGCATTTCCCATATCGGGCTGTTGCAGGACACGACCTGGGAGGAATGGCAACAGGTTCTGCAGACCAACCTGACCGGCTGCTACGCCATGTGTAAGGAGGCGATTCCCTCCATGGTCTGGAACCACAGCGGCAAGATCCTCAACATTTCTTCTGTGTGGGGGATCTGCGGCGCCTCCTGCGAGGTGGCCTATTCCGCAACCAAGGGCGGTCTCCACGCCCTCACGAAAGCGCTGGCCAGGGAACTGGCTCCCAGCAACATCCAGGTCAACGCCATCGCCTGCGGCGCCATCGATACGGAAATGAACGCCTGGCTGTCGGAAGAGGAACGAACCTCTCTGGAAGAGGAGATCCCCACCGGCCGCCTGGGGCGTCCCGAAGAGGTCGCGCAGCTGGCGCTGCAGCTGACGACCGGCAACGAATATCTGACCGGACAAATCGTGGCTCTCGACGGCGGCTGGGTATAAAAATGCCGCATGAGAAAGATTTCCCATGCGGCACGCCGTGCTTAAACTGTCAGTTCTCAAACAACGCCGTAGAATAATAGCGATCCCCGCTGTCGGGCAGGATGACCACGATCGTCTTCCCCTTGTTCTCCGGGCGCTTCGCCAGTTCGATACCGGCATAGAGAGCCGCGCCGGAGGAGATGCCCACCAGAATGCCCTCTTTCTTCGTCAGGAGCTTCGCGGTATCAAAGCAGACCTCGTTATCCACGGGGAACACCTCATCATAAATCTTTGTGTTCAGGACATCCGGTACGAATCCGGCGCCGATCCCCTGGATCTTGTGGCTGCCCCCGCGTCCCTCCGAGAGGACCGGGGAGGTGGCGGGCTCCACGGCCACGATCTGCACATCCGGCTTCTGGCTCTTCAGATACTCGCCGACGCCGGTCAGCGTCCCGCCGGTCCCCACACCGGCGACAAAGATGTCCACCTCTCCATCGGTGTCTCTCCAGATCTCCGGCCCTGTCGTCTCCCGGTGTATCTTCGGATTCGCCGGGTTCTCAAACTGTCCGGGGATAAAGCTGTCCGGCAAACTCTCCGCCAGCTCCTTCGCCTTGGCGATGGCGCCTGTCATGCCCTTCGCTCCCTCCGTCAGCACGATCTCCGCGCCGTACGCTTTCAGGATGTTCCGCCGTTCCACACTCATGGTCTCCGGCATCGTCAGGATGATCCGATACCCACGGGAAGCTGCCAGAGCCGCCAGCCCGATCCCCGTATTGCCCGAGGTGGGCTCGATGATCACCGAGCCGGACTTCAGGGCGCCGCGTTC
>JAJQCL010000145.1 GCA_021202715.1 Lachnospiraceae bacterium | reverse complement strand
ATGTTGATAAAACAGGTTTTATCAAAGAACTGCTGACAAACCCGGGCAAAGTAAATCTTTTCACACGCCCACGCCGGTTCGGGAAAAGCCTGAATATCAGCATGCTCAAATGCTTTCTCGAAATCGGCGCGGATAAAGAACTTTTTGATGGTCTGGCTATTTCCGGAGAAACAAAGCTGTGCGAAACATATATGGGGCAGTTCCCCGTAATTTCCATCAGTTTAAAAACCGCCCATGGGGACAGCTATCATTTCGCGAAGAATGAGCTCTGCACCAATCTTGCCTATGAAGCGTTAAGGTTTCAGTTTCTTTCTACAAGTGAACGCCTTACGGAAACAGAAAGGGAAAGATATAAGCAGCTCATAAAGGTAGACGAAACCTTAACCAGCGCTTTCGCTCTGTCCGAGGCTACCATCACCAGCAGTCTGAACACACTGTCCCGGCTTCTGGAGAAGCATTACGGGCGAAAAGTCATCATTCTGATCGACGAATATGATGTCCCGCTGGCCAAAGCCAATTCATATGGATACTATGATCGAATGGTTGTCCTGATCCGGAATATGCTGGATGCCGCATTAAAAACGAATGAAAGTCTGTATTTTGCGGTGATGACCGGCTGCCTGAGAGTTGCGAAAGAAAGTATTTTTACCGGCCTGAATAATCTGAAGATTTATTCACTTCTGGACGCAAGGTGCAACGAACACTTCGGTTTTACAGACCAGGAAGTGCGTCAGATGTTGGATTATTTTGGCCTTTCTGATTATTATGCCGTCACGAAAGAATGGTATGACGGTTACAGAATTGCCGATACGTATGTCTATAATCCCTGGGATGTCATCAACTGGTGTGATCAGCTGCTGACAGGCACGGACAAAAAGCCGAAAAATTACTGGAAAAACTCCAGCGGTAACGAGGAAGTGAAAAGATTCATCCGGCAGATGGGGAACGGCGTGACGAAAGCCCAGATTGAACGCCTGATTTCCGGGGAAACGGTGCAGAAAACGATTGAAGAGCAGCTGACCTACAATACCATGTATGACAGCATTGAAAATATGTGGAGCCTGTTGTTTGCGACCGGCTACCTGACTCCGGCCGAAATGCCTTCCGGCAATCTGGTTCGTCTGAAAATTCCTAACAATGAGGTCCGTGACATCTTCCGCGATTTTATTCTGGAAGTGTTTGAAGAAAAGGTCTCAGAGGACGGCACGCTGGTGACAGAGTTCTGCTCCGCATTGAAAAACGGTGATACGACGGATGTCGAGCGTGTGTTCTCGAACGCAATGAAAAAGACCATCAGCCTCCGCGATACCGCTGTGACGAAGGAATTTAAGGAAAACTTTTACCACGGCCGGATGCTGGGAATTCTGCTCTTTAAAAGTGATTGGGGCGTCAGCTCAAACCGCGAATCCGGTGATGGATATTATGATCTCCTGATCGAGATTGAAGAGGAAGAGATCGGCATTGTCATCGAAGTAAAATACGCCGAGGGCGGAGATCTTGATGCAGCATGTAAGGACGCCCTGGATCAGATTAACCGGAACAATTACACAGCCGAATTAAAAGAGGATGATATGCACAAGATTCTCAAATACGGCATTGCCTGCTATAAAAAGCAGTGTCAGGTTGTTTTAGAGAGGGAAGTATTTAAGTCATTATAAGTCTCTCAACGTAAAACGGGCCGCTGTAAAGCGGCCCGAATATCCGGCGATTACGTAAATTCCTTCCTCCCGCTGGCTTCGCGGAGGCCCATCTCAGCACGGTACTTGGCAACGGTGCGGCGGGAGATGGCAAAGCCCTGCGCCGCCAGCCGGTCGGCGATCTTCTGATCACTGAGGGGATGCTGCTTATCCTCGCTGTCCACGATGGCGCGTATCTGCATCTGGATCCGCTCCGGTGTGCTGACCGGACGGCCGGAGGCGGCGCCTACGGCCTTGGCGAAGAAATAGTTCAGCGGGTAAATGCCCCAGGAGCATTGAAGATATTTGTCCCGCACGGCCCGGCTCACGGTGGATTCGTGGATGTCCAGCGCTTCTGCTACATCCTGGAGCCGCATGGGACGCCGGTTCCCCGGTCCCCGCTCGAAGAAGGCTTCCTGGAAAGCCACGATGGTACGGGTCACCTCCAAAAGCGTTGACCCCCGCTGATCAATGCAATGCGAAAGCCACTCCGCCTGCTTCAGCTTGCCGCGGATGTACTCCTGCACCTCCTCCGAATTGTCCTCCTGCAGCATCCGGCTGTAATAGCTGTTAATTACGATCTTCGGATAGGCATTGTCATTCAGGAGCACCTGGAAATAATCCTGAAATTTGATAACGGTGACATCCGGCTGCACATAGCGCAGGTTCTCCCGCGAGCTGAAACCGCTCCCCGGCTTGGGATTCAGCTGGCGGACGATCGCACAGTTTTCCTGCGTTTCCTCGATGGAAAGGCCCAGGCAGCTACTGATCTGCAGAATCTGATTGCGCCCCAGCATCTCCAGACACTCCAGAACAATGCGCCGCGCCATGGGGAAGGAGGGCTGCATCCGGTCCAGCTGCAGCAGGAGGCATTCACGCAGATTCCGCGCCCCAATCCCGGCCGGTTCCACGGACTGCAGAAGGTAAAGATAGTGAGAGGCCTCCGCCTCCGAGAGAGCGAATCTCTCGCCGATGGTGCGCAGGCTCTCCTCCAGATATCCACGGGAATCCAGAGAGTTGGCCATAAAATACAGAATCTCCCGATCCCTCTCACTCTCGCAGAGAGGCGTCAGCTGGGACAAAACGAAATCCGCCAGGCTCTCTTCCTCTTCGACCGAAATGTTCCATTCCTCCCGCTCTTCCTCTTCTTCGCGTTCCTCCCGGTAATAAACCCGGTTCTGGCCGTCGGTCGCTTCCAGCCACTCCAGTTTTCTCTGCAGATCGGACTTTCTGAGATCTTCTTCCTGCGTATCCTCCAGCTCGATCAGAGGATTCTCCATTTCCTGTCGTTTGATAAACAGTTCCAGTTCCTGGTTATTCATCTGCAGAATCTCCGCCGACTGGATCATGCGCTGCGACAGGACCTGTCTCTGCGCCGTCGTCATCTGTATATCCATATCCTTCACCTCCTTGATATTGGCCGTATGGCCATCAAGTTTACCCTGCGGGTATGTATGCCCTGCGGGTATGTATGCCCTGCGGGTACGGATCCCTTTATGGGACCTCCTCTTCTTATACTTCTTCATTAAACCAGGTGCCAGCCAATGTCCGGATCCTGGCGGCCTTCCGACGGCCTTCCGCAGTCATGCGACAGCCGGGAAGGCTCTCCAGCTCCTCGCCGCCAAACAACCAGGAGATCAGATCTCCCACACCGAGCGCCATGTCCGGTGTCTCCTCTTTCACCCGTTTCAGCTTCGATCTCTCCGGTCCTGCTGCCCAGCGAAAACATCCGTCATTTTCCGGCAGCAGCGGATCACGCACCTGAAGGAGCAGCTCTGTCTCCTCTTCGGCGGCAAAAGCAGCCAAAAACTCTTTCAGACAGACAATCCGCCCCATGATGGCGGGTTTTTTCTCTCCCAGAAAGCCATCCGTGACGACCTTCACCTGATGTCCGACGAACCGGCGCTGCAGAGCGCCGAGAAGCTGTGCCCACTTCTCTCCCTGCTCCCAGACGGGGTCAGCTACCAGCTCACGAATCACAATCCGCTCCTCTTCCGGCCACCAGGAGAAGACACCGACCCGATTCCCTTCCGCCCGGATCTCCTCCAGCGCGCCGCCCTCGGAGGCGCACTCCGCCTGCATCCGTTCCAGATACGCGGCATCCCGAAGCGTGAAAACATCCCGGCTCTCCATAAGCTGTTCCTGCAGAAAGGCGGCGGCTTCGGCATACTCTTCCGGTTCCAGACGATCAATTTCCAGTCTGTCTCCCGCTTCCGCATCGAAGGGAAGATCGGAGAGCTCCCCCTCTGTTTTATCATAGATAAAGCGAAAATCAAAGGGCCAGTAAATGTCCTTGTCCGCCGGCATGAGGAAGACAAAAGGTACCTTTCGTTCCGCCATCTCCGCCAGACCTTCCCGCAGAAGTCCGGTCATGCAGCCCTGATGCCGGTAGGCCGGCCGCGTAGCGACAGCGACCAGATAGAAGCTTCGCACGACTCGTCCCCGCATCCACACCGGGTAAGGATTCCACTGAATCATTGATACGGCGCAGCCGCTCCGATGCCGCAGCTGAATCCAGGCCTCCGGCGCCTTCCAGACATCATAGTAATCCAGAAACGAGGCCGAGTCCTCCGGAAAGATCTCCTCCCAGAGCTCCCTGGCCTCCTTATGCTCCCGCTGAACCCACAGACTCATCTCCGCTTTCTTCTTCACGTACTCCAGTTCCTCCTTCTCCGCTGTCAACGACGAATGATCTGGTATTTTCGCGCCATCCGGATCGGATGATAGGATTCCTTCGCCCGCCGGAGGGAGGGCAGCCCGACATCGTCCTCGCGGTTCACCAGCACGGCCTCCGGAAATTCATGGATCTGGAACTGCTGATTCATCAGCGTATACAGCCCCCGGATCTCTCCATTGGCCTTCTCCACATGCACCACGGACATGCGATCCGGACGGTTATAACTGCCGACGCTGAACGCCTCCAACTTCCCATCCAGGTAAATGCCCCCCGTCACCGCATCAAAGCAGTCCATATTTTCCAGATAATCATGCAATCCCCGCATCTCCGCGTCCAGATGGATCTCCACCTCGTCGCCCTTCGTCTTCTCCCACCGTTCGAGGAATTCCCAGATCTCCGGCTTCGCCGCCCGGGTCAGCCGCCGGTATTCCCAGCGATCCGTGTACGCCCGGAGAAACGCATTGACGTGATTCTTCTTCTTATGATATTTCCGCCCGGTCAGCGTCCGCAGGCTCTCCGCATCATATATATTATCTGCCGCATCCGGCGTCTCCCGAATCTCATACCGCGCCGCATCCAGATGCAGAACCGCCAGCGCCGCTTCGTCGGCGCCGTAGACACGCAGCTTCTGTCCTATTTTCTCTTCAAAATACTGCTCCAGCACCTGAAAATACCGGGACAGATCCACGTCGCTGCAGACCGGCAGCGACGCAAAATCAACGCCCTCCTCCCGCATCCGGATGAAGCCCGCCGCGTCCTCTGACGGAACAGTTTCCGCCCAAGACCAGTCCCGGGGATAATAGTCCCGCCAGACGTTGAGGGAAAAA
>JAJQCL010000174.1 GCA_021202715.1 Lachnospiraceae bacterium | reverse complement strand
GTTCACCGACCCCGGCCATCTGCGGGTGCAGGATCCCGGCAAGGTGGAGGGCAACCCGGTCTTCATCTACCTGGACGCTTTCTGCACTAACGATCATTTCGCCCGCTACCTGCCTGAGTACTCCTGTCTTCAGGAAATGAAGGAGCACTATATGCGCGGCGGCCTCGGCGACGTGAAAGTGAAGAAATTCCTGAACAACGTTCTCCAGGAAGAGCTCGATCCGATCCGCCAGCGCCGCAAAGAATTCGAGAAGGATATCCCCGGCGTCTATGAGATTCTGCGCGAGGGTACGGAAAAGGCGGAGAGCGTGGCCGCCGCGACCCTGCGCGACGTCAAGCACGCCATGAAGATCGATTATTTTGACGACCACGCCCTGATCGCGGAGCAGAGTAAGAAGTATCAGTGAGCCACCAGTTTCCCGAAGATCCAGTGGGAAAACGGCGCCGCGGCGAACATGTTCCAGAAGAAGGCCATGGGGAAGTTCTTCAGGACCGTTCCCACCCAGATCGCGGGCAGCTGCGTGAAGGATGCGCCCGCGAGGACGACGTTAAACAGGATCGAGGCGATCAGGCTCATGGTCGGACACATGACCGCCACGGTCCCGGCCTGACGCATCAACTGACAGAAATAGGGATTATCCCGCTTCGGGTCGCAGTGCCGCTCCATGAAGCCTGCGCCCAGGCGGTTTCCCCAGAGAGACGAGGTGATGAACACGAACAGCCCCATGTAGGCCGCTTCCTTCAGCGCCCCCCAGAATATGATGTTCGTCATGTTGCTTAGTCCCCCGGCGAACAGATTCACACCTTCTTTGATGGCGACGTTGTAGACCTCCATCCCGTACGCCATCGCATAGGACATAATCAGCCCGAAAATAATTCCCTGTGTTTTTGTTTTTGGCATTTTCAGCCCCTCCATTTCTTATGATGCGGCAGCGAAGGAAACCCGGAACGCAGTCTTCCGCTTTCTCTGCGAAAAAGAGAGCAGCCTGCGCTCAAAAAAAGGCAAAGCGCATGAAATCCTTTGATTTCATACGCTTTGCCCTTATTTTTTCGCTACACGCAATGCAGTTTTAACATATTTTTTCAGGAAAAGTCAAGATATTTATCCCCGACTGTTTTCCAGAGCTTGCACATAACCTGTCTGACAGGATTTGCAAACTTTACGCCATCTGCTTCGCAACTTCCTCTGCGAAGTTCTCTTCCTTCTTCTGCAGGCCCTCGCCGGTCTCATAGCGGACGAACTTCTTGAGAGTCACAGTCGCGCCGACTTCCTTGGAGACCTTCTGCAGGTACTTGGCGACGGTCAGGTCGCTGTCCTTGACGTAGGGCTGATCCAGCAGACAGAATTCCTTCATTTCCTTGTTCAGACGACCGATGATCATCTTTTCCAGGATATTCGCAGGCTTGTTGGGGTTCTCATTCTTCGCCTGCGTCATGAGAATCTCTTTCTCCTTGGCCAGGAACTCCTCGGAAACCTCGTCGCGGGATACGTACTGGGGCTTCATCGCCGCGATCTGCATCGCCACGTTCTTCAGGGCTTCCTTCACTTCGTCGTTGACCACATCGGTCTCCGCCTGCACCAGCACGCCGATGCGGCCGCCGCCGTGGATATAGTCCACCACGCAGCCTCCGTCGGTCGCCAGCTTCTCATAGCGGCGGATGCTCAGGTTCTCACCGATCACGGCAATCTTGCTGGACAGAGCCTGCGCCACGGTCAGAGAAGGATCCAGATGCCAGGGTTCCGCCATGAAAGCGTCCATGTCAGCCGCCTGAGACTGCATCGCCTGCGCAGCCACCTCGGCCACGTAGTTCTGGAAATCTGCATTCTTAGCCACGAAATCAGTCTCACTGTTGACTTCCACGATGACCGCCTGATCGTCCTGCACCAGAGTCTTCACCAGGCCCTCGGCCGCGATCCGGCCGGCCTTCTTGGCCGCAGCAGCCAGTCCCTTCTCACGCAGGAACTCAACAGCCTTCTCCATGTCACCGACCACGGCGGTCAGGGCCTTCTTGCAGTCCATCATGCCGGCGCCGGTCTGCTCACGTAATTCTTTTACCATCGATGCTGTGATCGCCATTACTCATTCTCCTCCGTTGCTTCTTCGGTCTCGGTCTCCATCTCGGCCTCTTCGCCCTCGGTCTCCTCGTTCATCTGCATGCCCTGCTTCGCCTCGATGACAGCATCCGCCATCTTGGAGACGATCAGCTTCACGGCGCGGATGGCGTCGTCGTTGCCGGGAATTACATAATCCAGCTCTTCCGGGTCGCAGTTGGTATCAGCGATACCGATCAGGGTGATGCCCAGCGCATGCGCTTCCTGCACGCAGATTCTCTCCTTCTTAGGGTCTACGATAAAGATCGCATCGGGAATCCGCTTCATCTCCTTGATGCCGCCCAGGTTCTTCTCCAGCTTGTCCCATTCCTTCTTCAGGTTGACAACTTCCTTCTTGGGAAGAACGTCGAAGGTGCCGTCCTCGGACATCTTCTCGATGGCTCTCAGCCGGGCAATCCGGCTCTGGATGGTCTTGAAGTTGGTCATCATGCCGCCCAGCCATCTCTGGTTCACGTAGAACATGCCGCAGCGCTCTGCCTCTGTCTGGATCGCATCCTGGGCCTGCTTCTTCGTTCCCACGAAGAGAATAGTGCCGCCGTTCGACACGATATCCACGACCGCATTGTAAGCCTCATCCACCTTGCCCACGGACTTCTGCAGATCAATGATGTAGATGCCATTCCGCTCCGTGTAGATATAGGGAGCCATCTTGGGGTTCCATCTTCTGGTCTGGTGTCCGAAGTGTACGCCGGCTTCCAGCAGCTGCTTCATAGAAATTACGCTCATGTCTCTTTCCTCCATGTGGTTTTTCTTCCGCGCGCCTGCTTCCGGAACCATGAGGCACCACCCGGAAGGTGTGTCCGCGCGCGTGATTTTTTTGGACTTGAGCATTGTAGCATAACTCTTCGGACGATGCAAGGGTTTTTCCAAAAAAACAGTCAATCAGGCAGGGGACAGGCGCTGTTCCTGTCCTGAACATAAAAAGCCCGGGAAGCAGGCTTTTCTCACCCCTTCCCAGGCTCACACGACACACGCGCCGTTTATTTTCCTCGTTCTTCCTTCAGCTTGTTCAGCTCGTCAATGATCAGATCATTCTGAATCTTGATATAGGTGCCCTTCATTCCGGAGGAACGCGATTCAATGACCCCCGCGCTCTCCAGCTTCCGCAGCGCATTGACGATCACGGAACGGGTAATCCCCACACGGTCGGCCACCTTGCTGGCCACCAGGATGCCCTCCTTGCCCTGCATTTCTTCAAAGATGTGCTGCACTGCATCCAGTTCGGACGCAGAGAGGGTGCTGATCGCAGACTTCACAATCTGCAGCTTGCGAATCTCCTCGGCGCTCTCCTCGTTGAGGGAACGGAGCATCTCCAGCCCCACCACCGCATTGCCATACTCCGCCAGAACGATATCATCAATCTCATAGGGAACCGTATTCTTGTATACGAACAATGTTCCCAGCCGCTCTCCGGCGATGTCGATGGGAGTCACGATCACATGATACTCCTTTAAAACCTCTCCCTCGAAACCCAGCGTCTCCAGATGGACATTCTCCTTCGTGGACAGAATGTTCAGCAGACGCTCATTCAAATCCTCATTGATAAACTTGCCAACTTCCGCATCCTTCCACATCGTGTCGGTCTCTGCGACATAATACTCGCCCAGTCCAAGGATCTTTCCCTTCTTGCTGAAGACCAGTACATTCGATTCCAGTACATCGCTCAGGACACGGCAGATATCATTAAAGACGAACACCTTCGACGTGTTATTGTGGAGCAATTTGTTGATTTTCCGAGTTTTATCGAGTAATTGAACGCTCATGTCCTACCTCCTTCTTAAAACCCATAGACATAGGTACATATTACATTATTTCTCGATAAAATGCAATCATTTTCTGAATTTTTGTCTGCTTTTTTTCAGGAAAATCTCCAAAATCGAAGAATGACGCACATCATTCCGTCACATTCGCCTCTGCCGTCTTCTTCTCCGTCCGGGGTTTCTGCCAGGTCATGTATTCACACTTCGGATAGTTTTCGCAGCCGAAATATCGACGTCCCTTGCGGGTCTTACGAATCAGCAGTTCCCCGCCGCACTCCGGACACTGCGCCCCTACCTTCTCCAGATAAGGCTTGGTGAAACGGCAGTCCGGAAATCCCGGACAGGCCAGAAATTTGCCATGCGGTCCGTACTTGATCACCAGATTCCGGCCGCACTGCTCACAGAGTTCCTCCGTGACCTCGTCCGCCAACTGCACCTTCTCCAGTTCTTCTTCCGCCCGGTCGACCGCGGTCTTCAGCCGGGGGTAGAATCGCCGGATCGGCGCCTTCCACTCCTCCTTCCCTTCCGCGACGAGATCGAGGGCCGTTTCCATCCGGGCTGTCAGCCCCTCGTCCACGACATCAGAGAAATAGTCCTGCATGATGTCGTTCACGACTTCGCCCAGCTCCGTCATGTACAGGTTCCGGTTTTCTTTGGTAATATAGTGCCGTGTCAGGAGCGTCGTAATGGTCGGCGCGTAGGTACTGGGACGGCCAATGCCGACCTCTTCCATCGCTTTCACGAGGCTGGCTTCGGTAAAATGAGCCGGAGGCTGGGTGAAGTGCTGCTTTGGATCAAACGCCTCAAAAGAGAGCTTCGTGTCCTCCGTCAGCTTCGTCAGGGCACTGTGCTTATCCATCTTGTCCTCTTCCAGATCGTAGACCAGGCGGAAACCGTCGAAAATCTGGATATTGGCACTGGCACGGAATTCCTCTCCGTTCGCATCGATCTTCACGACCAGACAATCATAACGGACATCCTGCATCCGGCTGGCGGCAAATCGCCGCCAGATCAACTGATAGAGGCGAAACTGATCCCGGCTCAGCGAATCCTTCAGACTGGCGGGTGTCCGGGTCAGATCCGTGGGACGGATCGCCTCATGGGCGTCCTGAATCTTCCCTTTATTCTGCGCCCGATGGCCGCCCGGAGCCGCCACATATTCTGCTCCATACGTATCGCGGATATAAGCTCTGGCCGCCACATCCGCTTCGTCGGCGATTCGGGTACTGTCCGTACGCAGATAGGTGATGACGCCTACAGTGCCATTTACTTTCACATCAATGCCCTCATAGAGCTGCTGCGCGATCCGCATGGTCTTCTGTGTGGAGAAATTTAACGACCGGGATGCCTCCTGCTGCAGGGTACTGGTCGTGAAGGGCA
>JAJQCL010000101.1:7150-20392 GCA_021202715.1 Lachnospiraceae bacterium | reverse complement strand
ATGCAGGACGCCCTCGAGACGGCCCGGCAGAATTACACGGAGGCCTTCGGTCCTCTGGAGGCCATCGACGTCGATGTGGCAGACGGCTGGACCTGGGTCCGTGACCCCTGGCCCTGGGAAGGAGGTGACTGCTGATGTGGCAGTATGAGAAACGTCTTCAGTATCCGGTGCACATTACTCAGACAGACGCCAAACTGGCGCAGTTCATTTCCAGCCAGTACGGCGGGCGCGACGGTGAGATGAGCGCCTCCCTGCGTTATTTATCTCAGCGCTACACGATGCCCTTTGCGGAGGCAAAGGCTTTGTTGACGGATATCGGCACTGAGGAACTGGCCCATATGGAGATCATCGCCGCGATCGTGCGCCAGCTTACACGCGACCTGAGCGTAGAGGAAATCGAGGCGTCCGGCTTCGGCCCCTACTATATTGATCACACCACTGGCATCTGGCCTGCCGCGGCCGCCGGTATTCCCTTCAATGCCTGCGAGTTCCAGTGTAAGGGCGACGGCATCACCGACCTCGTGGAGGATATGGCGGCCGAGCAGAAAGCCCGGAGCACCTACGACAACATCCTCCGCGTCGTGAAAGAGGAGGAGATCTGCGATCCCATCCGTTTCCTGCGGCAGCGGGAGATCGTCCATTTCCAGCGCTTCGGCGAAGCCCTGCGCCTCGCCAAAGACAACATCAATACCCCCAACTTCTACGCCTTCAATCCGGCCTTCGACCGGGGTGAGCGGTAAGATTATCCCGCTAAAATACAGCGCCCGGGAGCACATTTCGTGCTCCCGGACCCCATTTTCTTTTTATATAGACTTTTAGATTCCTTACTTGAATGATGTCCTTTGACTTTACTCCGAGTGAAGCCCGCTGTAAGATCACACCTTTTCAAAATCTGTTAAAACCTTCCATCAATGCTTCTGCCTCCTCCGGGCTAATATCTTCACGCTCATATTTTTCCTTCGTGTAATCATCAGAGCCAGGAGTAAATTGCTGCAAAAAACGTACTGCGCCCACAGGACCAAGCGCTTCATTCAAAGCTGCATAGCCAGCCCTTCTTACCTCAATCGGATTGTTTTGATTCACCTGCATCATTCAAAATCACCTCCGTACATCACTTTGTTTAGAAATTGTAACGGGTTCATAACCTCAACTTTTAGTTGTAATCGTGATGCCATACGAACAAGTTTATCATCCGTACTAAGCAGCACATCTGCATTAGCTGCCTCTGCACTGGCAATATGGTAGCTATCAAACGTTTGAATCCGCGACACACCTCTGATTTCAGCTGCTCTTCTCTTGATTTCTTCCGTTAAATTTACAAATTCTCCGGGAATCTGGTAGAGCCCCATTATGCCCTGTTGCCTTTCAAAATTGGTGATTCTGGATATCTCTGAACTCAAAGCCGCGCTTGCAATTATTTCGCAGTTCCCGGACCGGCCTTCCTCTAAGACCCACATAATAATCTCACTTTCTATTTTGATTCGCTCTTGCGTCAGATCGTCAAAAGGTCTGTTGTAACAACAACAATCCAGATATATTCTCACAGCCTTATCACCGCCTCTCCAACGTGTGCAGACATCATTTCTGATACGTCTTTAGCTTATCACAACGCCTTCCCAAAATCAACATCAATGGTAGCTCGGCTCTCAAAGTTGGTGAGTGTGTAGATAAACAGACCGCCTTTGAATATGAGCATATCCTCAAGTTATTTGCAGACGCAGTCAAAGGATCTAACTTACCATCTTCCTCAACCATCCACTTTCTCCATCAGCTCTTCGACTCCGCAGCACAACACTCTGGACAGCCTGACCAGATACTCGGCCTGCGCCTTATTGATGTTTTTTTGCCGTTGTTCGTATTGCTGGATCGTGCGAACCGGCACGCCGGACAGGGCGGCCAGCTCCCGCTGGCTGAAACCGGCTCTCCGGCGCAGAGATTTCAGGTTCGTCTCCGGCTTGGCTGCCCGATACAGTTCCGTCATTTTGTCACAAAACTGACGGATATCCATTTCGTGGTAGGGGGAATACAGACTGAGGATTGTTCTGATAGGCACATGGCGGACAATCTCCGCAAAGCTCATGGCCGTCTCCCACTGATAGTAAGCCAGCGCCCAGCCGATCCAGTATTCCTCACTGCGGTCAGCCGTGTACTCAGGTCTGACGCGCTTTATTTCCTTTCCGGAACATTCGAGGACCGTGTAAGCCAGCTCCACACCGGACATTCCTGCAATCAGAGAGAAATCCCCCTGTTCAAATCGCCCGGCAACTCCGGAGGTGATAAACAGGTTAAAAAAATCTTCAAGATCGTATGCCAGGTCATAGACCGCAACGTCCAGCATCCGTCCCAGAGAGATCCGGGCTTTGGCCAGATACACCTTATCGTAAGCGCAAATCATAAAACACTCCCCTTTCAGACCATTTATATTCCCAAAGGAGTATAAAGTCAAGTGCCGTTATAAAAAACGTTTTTCGCCCCTGCCGGAGAACCTTCCCATAATCGAGTAGGAGGCGGCTTGTCGTCTCCTACTCGCCTGCGTCGGCCGCGTATGGCGTAAGCCATAATACTCATTTCGCGGCCGTGCGCATAATAATAAACAGCGGGCCATTCACCAGAAACAGTCCGCTGTTTATACAAATATCCACTTTTTTGAAAATCACATGTTTTTACGCAAACCCTTTTCTCACCCCAGCCTCTCCCGGACAGATTCCAGGTCGCAACTCTCGGTCAGTTCTTTAAATCGTTCATAATCGGCGTCCTCGCTGTAGGAGCGGATCGCCTGCATCAGATCCACGCTGCTGTAGGCATTTTCATAGATGCTCTGCGTGTAGCTGTAGAGCTCCAGATATTCCTCGCTGCCAATGGCGGTCCAGTAGCTCTGCGTCAGGCGGAAGGCCACGCCGTCCGGCTTCACGACATCCACATCGCCCTCCACGGCATTGAACATGGCGACAAAGGCCGGAGCCACCATCGAAGCATATTTTCCCTTAACGAAATTCAGCAGGGCATTTCCATTCCCATCCGTGATCTCCACGGCCTCACGGTTTTCCTCCGAGAAGCAGTCGATCACGCCGACCCGAAGCACCTGATCTGTGGTCCGGATCTCCTCCGTCAGGAGCTCCAGCGCCTCGCTGAGGCCAACAGCCGACATGAGCGCGTCGTAATCGCGGTTCGCCAGCGCCTGCTCCAGATTGCTCATGCCCTCATCCATCTGGATGTATCCCGGCGAGAGAACGATCGAAATATCGTCCCGTCCCGTTTCGATCTCTGTAAGCGCTGTGACCTGCGCCAGCTCTTCCACGGACTCACTGTAGGTCAGACCCAACTCCTCCGCGAGCGTATCCAGCATCCCGCAGACGCGGGTGTAGTGCATGAAATTGACCGCATCGCCCGCTCCGCCGGTGACGAGCAGGAAGCTCATCGCGCCGTCGGCGACAAAGGTCTCCGCCATCTCCGCTCCGGCGTCGTATTCCTCCTCGGTGTCCGGTCCGATCACGCCCAGGAACCAGGGATTCTCCTTCACCGCCTCGTACTCCTCATCGCTGAGGGAGCTGGAACCGAGCACATAATACATCTCATTCTCCGCGCAGGCTGCCAGCGCAGACTCCAGATCCTCTCCATAGAAGGAAATAATTCCCTCCACGCCCTCCGCCTTCATCTCCTCGATGAAGGCGACCTCGTCCTCCGCCGTGTTCAGATCGTCCGAAAGCAGGAATTCCACCGGGAAGCTGGCCGCGATGTAGTTCCGGTAATAGTCATAAAACATGGAAAGCTCCGGGTCTGTCGTCGAGTAGACCGCCACGCCAATTCGATGGTATACCTCGGCCTCCTGATCCGCCTCGCTCTCTTTCGTGCCGCAGCCGATCAGAGACAGGAGCAGCAAAAAGATCAGCAACAGGCTTCCGAGCCGCATGCTTCTCCGTTTCATTTCCATCCTCCTCCCTTTGTCACGCGTACAGGTGGCACGCCACCTGATGATTCTCCTCGATCTGCCGCAGCACCGGGTGCTCCTTCCTGCAGATCTCCATGCAGCAGTCGCAGCGGTTCTGGAAAGGACAACCCGTCGGCACGTCCAACGGGCTCGGGGCCTCGCTCTCGATGCTCTCGATCGGCTTATCAAAATCCATCTTCGGGTCGAAGATGGCACCCAGCATCGCCCGCGTGTATGGATGCACACAGCCTGTGCCAACCCGCTCACCGGGCAGCACCTCCACGATATTTCCCAGATACATGACCGCCATCTGATGGGCGAAGGACTGCACCAGAGCCATATCGTGGCAGATAAAGCCCAAAGCGATATCCTTCTCCCGCTGCAGCTTCACCAGGAGCTCGATGATGTTTTTCTGCACCGACACGTCCAGCGCCGAGGTGGCCTCGTCGCAGAGGATGATCTCCGGCTCCAGAGCCAAGGCCCGGGCGATGCCGACCCGCTGCCGCTGCCCGCCGCTCATATTGTGCGGGTAGCGGAGTGCGAAATCCCCCGGCAGCTCCACCATTTCCAGATATTTCCGGGCGACCTCGTCCTTCTCACTTCTCTTGATACGCCCGAAATTCAGCAGCGGCTCGCAGATAATATCCCGGATCCGCATCTTCGGATTAAAAGCCGCCGCCGGATCCTGGAAGACCATCTGAATGTGCTGCCGGTGCTGGCGGAGCGCCTCGCCCTTCAGCTTCGTGATATCCCGGCCATGATAGAGGATCTCTCCTTCCGTAGGAGCCTCCAGAGAGACCAGCATACGCATGAAGGTGCTCTTGCCGCAGCCGCTCTCCCCGACGATGCCCAGTGTGCGTCCCCGGTAAATATTCAGGCTGACGTCGTTGTTCGCCACCAGCGTCCGGCCGTTCGAGGCCGGGTATTTCTTCGTGACGTGCTTTGCCTCCAGAATCAGTTCCCGTGTCTCAGACAAATCGCTCCCCTCCTATCGAAGGCACACTGGCCAGCAGGTTCTCTGTGTAGGCGCTCGACGGGTGATTCAGAATCTCGTCCCGGGTTCCCGCATCGACCACCCGCCCCTCTTTCATCACCAGGATCTTATCGGCCATATAGGCGGCCACGCCCAGGTTGTGCGTCACCACGATGATACTCGTATTGTACTGATCGCGCAGCGCCATCATCTGGCGCACGATCTGTGCCTGCGTGGTCACATCCAGCGCGCTGGTCGGCTCGTCGCCGAGCAGCAGCTTGGGCTGAAAGGTCATCGCCATGGCGATCCCCACGCGCTGCCGCATGCCGCCGGAGAGCTGGAACGGATAGCTGCGCATAATGTTGTCGCCGTTCGGCAGGCGCATCCGCTCCAGCATCTCCACGCCCCGGTTCCAGGCGTCCTTCTTCGACATTTTCTCATGGGTGCGGATGTATTCCACATACTGCGACCCGATCCGGCGGATGGGGTTGATCATGGCGCCGGAGTCCTGGAAGATCATGGATATCTCCGTGCCGCGCAGGTTCCTCCACTCTTCTTTGGAATAGCCGAGCAGGGATTTCCCTTCAAATTGTATGTCGCCGGAGCTTACATAGCCGCCGCCGGGCAGGCAGCCCAGCACCGCCCGGATGACGGTCGATTTGCCGCTGCCGCTCTCCCCGACGATGCTGACGATCTCGCCCTGCTTCATTTCCAGGCTGATCCCCTGCACCGTCGGCGTCGGATTCTTCCCGTAGGTAATCGAAACATCCCGTATACTCAGCATTGAAACTCTATCCTCCCTGAACCCGGCCGCATGGCCATCACATTTGCTCTGCAGGTCCGGAACCCCTGGCAGGGGCTCTCCGAACCTGACTGCATGAATCCCTGTCTCAGCCCACCGGCGCCCAGTCGGTGGTAATCCAGGTATAATCCAGCGGATACATCTTCACGCCGGTGATTACGCTGTTCTTGTAGGTGATCGAGCTGTTATAATATCCGTGAACGATCGTCGCTGCGTCGTCGATCAGAATCTGCTGCATTTCCACATACAGCTCCATCTTCTCGTTCTCGTCGGTGGAAACGATCAGCTTCTCATAGGCGGCATCATATTCCTCGTTGCTGTAATAGCCGTAATCCTGCGAGTTGCCGCTGTAGAAATTCCCCAGGAAGGCGTCGGGATTTCCGGTAGGCACGATAATTGCATTGGAGGACACCATGTCGAAATCTCCAGCGATCTGCAGCCCCAGGATCGTGTCATAATCCTTCACCTGATAATCCACGCCGATGCCGATGCTGTTCAGCACCGTCGCTACGGCCTCCGCGAAGGTCTGCAGCTGGCGGCTCTCAAAGGTCAGATAAACCAGATTGATATTTTCCCCGTCAATCTCCCGGATACCGTCTCCGTCGGTATCCACGATCCCGGCCTCATCCAACACCTCTACGGCCTTGTCCAGATCATACTCATAAGGGTCAGTCAGCTGATCATAGCCGAAGTCCATCGAGGAAGGAAGCACCGAGCAGCCGGCCGTATAGATACCGCCCACGGTGATATTGCACATGGTCTCATCGTCGATTGCATACTGGATGGCCTGGCGCAGCGCCTCGTTCGCCAGCATACCCTCGAAGTTGAAGTAGGTATTGGCAAGGCGGCCTCCGGCGGTGCTCTCCACGGTGTAGGCGGAATCCGCCTTCAGCGTCTCCAGATCGCTGGCCGTGGTCACATTTTCCACGACATCCACATCGCCGCTCTGAATCGCCAGCGCCTTGGTCGTGCTGTCAGTCATGTAAATCGCGGTATATCCATCATAAGGAACTTCCCCGTTCCAGTAGGTTGCATTCTTCACGAAAGTCTTGGATGTGGCTTCCACGTAGCTTTCCAACACATAGGGGCCGGTGCCGATCACGGAATCCACGACGCCCTCTTCATAGGAATCCACATCGATGACCGCGAAATAAGGGTAAGCCAGGATTCCCTTGAGATTCGTCGTCACATCACTGCAGACCACGGTGATCGTGCCCGCCTCATCGTCCGCCGTGAAGGTGGGATCCGGCAGGTACTGGGAAGGAGCGGAAGAGCTTCCGGCCGCTTCCTTCTCATACACCATCTCCCAGCAGGCCACCACGGCCGAGGCCGTCAGATCCTTGCCGTTGGAGAAGGTAATGCCGTCGCGGATGTGCAGCGTCCAGGTGATGTAGTCGTCCGTCGTCGCCTCATCGCAGAGATTCTCCTGCGCCACCGCATCCTCGTCAAAGGCGAACAGCGTCTCACCCACGCCGAAACGCACCAGAGACCAGGCCGAGTTCACGTTGACGGAGGGGTCGATATATTCTGAAAAATAGTCGCAGCCAAAGGTAAATGTGCCGCCGCTTGCGGTGGTCGTCGCATCCGCCGAGGCTCCGGCCTCCGCCGTGGTCGCTGCATCCGCCGTGCCGTCGGTGCCCGAACTGTCCCCGGAACTTCCGCAGGCTGTCATGGACAGAGCCAGGATCACCGCCAGCGCCAGAGCTGCACATCTTTTCATCTTCTTTGTCTTCATCATCCGTTTCCTTCCTTTCATATAAGAATGCCCTGAAAACGGGCATATCCGTTCACTGTATATCCGCTGCCTATTCATGCCGGGGATCCAGCACATCCCGCAGGCTGTCGCCCAGCAGGTTAAATACCACGACCGTGATGAAAATGGCAAGACCGGGGAAGACCATCAGCCAGGGAGCCGCCGTCATGTAGGCGCGTCCCTCGTTGAGCATCAGGCCCCACTCTGCCGTCGGAGACTGGGCGCCAAACCCCAGGAAAGAGAGTCCCGCAATCTCCAGCATCATACTGCCGATGTCCGTAAATCCGGTGATCAGGATCGTGGGAAGAACATTCGGAAGCATATATTTATACAATATGTAGGACGTCCGCGAGCCCGTCACGCGGGCCGCCGCGATGTAGTCCCGGTGCCGGATCTTGATGACCAGGCTGCGGGCCAGACGCGCGTATTTCGTCCAGCTGACGATGGCCAGAGCAATGATGGCGTTCTTGATGTTCGCCCCCAGGATTCCGGCCACCGCGATGGCCAGCACCATGCCCGGGAAGGAGATCATCATATCGGAAATGCGCATGATGACCGCATCTACCACTCCGCCGAAATATCCAGCAACGATCCCCAGAAAGGTTCCCACGACCATGATGATACATACCAGCGTCAGGGACGCGCTCAGAGAGGTCCGGGCGCCGTAGATGACCCGTGAGAACAGATCCCTCCCCATCTTGTCCGTGCCGAACCAGTGCTCTGCGCTGGGTGCCTGTACCGCGTCGGCGAGAACCGCCTCATAAGGGTCATGAGTCGCGATGAGGGGGGCAAAGACCGCCACACCGATGACACACAGAGCCAGGAGGAAGAACACCGTAAAGCCGGGATATTTTTTCACAAAATCCTTGATCTTCTTCGCCATGTCCTCACCTCTTTTCTCTCGTCCGGGGATCCAGGAAACCGTAGGAAATATCCACCAGAAGGTTGACGACCATGTAGATCAGAGCGATCCACAGCACGTAGCCCTGAATCAGGGAGTAATCCATCGAAGTGATGGCGCTGACCGCCAGGCTCCCCAGTCCGGGGTAGGAGAAGATGACCTCCACCACGGCGGTCCCGCCCAGCAGCGAGCCGAAGGACAGACCCAGCATGGTGATCAGCGGCAGGATGGAATTGGGCAGCACGTGCCTCCAGAGAATGACGCTCTCACGGATGCCCCGGCAGCGGGCGCCCACCACATAGTCCTGGTTCAGCTCCTCGAGAAAGGCCGTCCGCACCTGCCGCGTGTATTTGGAAGCCATGGCGAAGGCCAGCGTCACAGCCGGCAGGACCAGCTGCTTCCACCCCTGGCCCGCCGAGACCACAGGCAGCACGCCCAGCTGTACGGCGAAGATATACATCAGCATCAGACCCACCCAGAAATTCGGCAGTGACACGCCGAGGAAGGACAGGCCGCGCACGAGGTAGTCTGCCACGCCGCCCTGATGGGTGGCGGAGAGGATTCCCAGAGGCACTGACACGACCAGCATCAGCGCCAGAGACACCAGCGCCAGCTTCAGCGTCGGCCAGAGCCGCGCCAGCAGCAGCTGGGACACCGGCTTGCTGAAGGCGTAGGAGGTCCCGAAATCGCCGTGCAGACAGTCGGTGAGCCAGTTCACATACTGCGTCAGGAAAGGCTCGTTCAGTCCCAGCGCCTCCCGGGTCTGTTCCATGATCTCCTCGCTGGGAATCGTCCCGCTGGCCGCATACATGGCCCGCACCGGATCACCGGGAGCCAGATACGTCAGTGCGAAGGTCAGGAAGCTGATCCCGAAAAGCACGATGATGATCTGAAGAAGCCTTTTTGTCAGCTCGCGTTTCTTCATAAATCTCTCCTCTCCCTCTTCTTTGGCTTTACATAGAATGTTTCAGGATTTTATATTCTCAGATTTTTAAATTCGTCGATTCTTCTTCGTGGGATATGCGGGGCAGAGCTTCCCGCGGGAAGTGCATTTTTGTATCACAAAAAAGCTGCTTCTTATCCTCGTAAGAATCATCACACATACGACTGCAAGCAGTTCTCCTGACTTAAGATCATCGCTTCAGAGCGCCTTCCCAGGCTTGCCTTGCGGCGACACCCAGTGGCATATCATCTGCCCTGAAACTCCCTAACACAGTGACGGGATCGTGCCGGACTCTCACCGGCTTCTCTATGAATCCTTGCGGAACTTGCAGCGGCTGGTTCAAAACCAGCAAATTTAAAAAATTATAGTAAACGACTTTATGTCGTTTACTTTCGCAGAATTGTCGTTATTCTGTCGAACTCTTTATTGTTATAAACCTTTTGAAATGAAAAGTCCAGCAAATTCTTTCCTATATTGTGTAGGAAACGCTTTTGGGGAAGTTCGGAAAACTCTTTATATGGAAAAAAGCCTGCCGGTATCCGGTTTTTATTCCGTCATACCGACAGGCCGTCTCACATTTACAGATTTTCCCTACTCGTGCCGCAGCGCATCGATGGGGTTCAGATTCGCCGCCTTCATGGCCGGGAACAGGCCGAAGAGGATGCCGATGGCCATAGAGAAGACCACGGCAGCCAGGCTCGCCGGAACACTGATGGCGGTCGGTGTGGAGGTCAGACGCGAGATGGCTGTGGCCATGATCACCCCGACTACAACGCCGAGAATGCCGCCCAGGCTGGTCAGCACCGCCGCCTCCGTCAGAAACTGCACCCGGATCTGGCGTTTTTTGGCGCCGATGGCTTTCTTTAAGCCAATCTCCCGTGTCCGTTCCGTGACCGACACCAGCATGATGTTCATGACACCGATACCTCCTACCAGCAGAGAGATGCTGGCGATCCAGATCAGCTGCTGATTCGTCGAGGAACTGAGATCCTGGAGCTGTTTGGCCTGCTCCAGCAGATCCTCACTCTTATAAGAATAGTTCTCGTCGCTGCTTGCCGTGATGCCGGCGTTCAGAATCTCCGCCGCCTTGTTGCCGGCGCCGGTCATGGAATCCGTATCCACAGCCCGCAGCACCGCCGACTGAGGCTCATCCAGGTTGTAAACGATACTCCAGGCCGCGCTGGTCAGGAAGATCTGCCCGCCGGTCGTATTCATATAGGTATAATAATCCCCCAGCGAGTCAATGACCGGCTCAAAGCTCGAAGACTGATCGACGATGCCGATAACCGTAAAGGGTTCCCCATAGATCTCCAGCGTGGTCCCCACCGGATTCTCCTCGCTCCAATACAGCGAAGAGACCGCGTCCCGGTCCAGAATCGCCACCTTGCGGAACGAGGCAAAATCCTCCTCCGTGAAGTCACGTCCCCACTGGACATAATAACCGTACACATCAAAATAGTGGCTGTCAATGCCGTACATCGAGCCGCTGTAAGAGGTATTCTGATAGTAGACATATTCCGCGTAGCTGCGGCTGGTGTACAGGGAGGCCACCTCCACCTCATCCAGATCCTCCAGCTCCTGCCTGGTCTCCTCGGAGATCACCGGCACCCCCTCCGGCAGTGAGCTCCAGCTCAGATCATAGGCATCGTCTCCCTGATAGAGCTGCACATTGACCGCATTGTTGCCGGAACCGATGAGGTTCTCCTTGATCTGCTCGTTCGTCCCCTTAATCGTAGAAACGATGGAAATGATCGAGGCGATGCCGATGATGATGCCCAGCATTGTCAGGCAGGACCGCAGCTTGTGGCTCCAGATTCCCTGAAATGCCAATGAAATATTTTCAAACATGGCCTGCCTCCTTCTAATAGTTGTAGAGATCGTCGTTCACGGAGCCCTCCTGCGTGGAAGCGCCCTCCTTCACATCCGATCCATAGGGGAAGGCAATGGCATCCTCCAGACTCAGGCCGCTCTCGATCTCCGTATAGGAGCCCCAGAGATTCCGCCCGGTCCGGACCGTTCGCTTCTCCAGCGTGCCGTCCTCGCCCCGCACATAGACATAACTGCTGCCGTTCTCCGTGCGCACCATGAAATTCATCAGATAAAAGGTGTCGCCGTCCGCCGTATCGCTGCCGTAGGTGATCTCCATGTATTCATACTCCTGAAGACCTGCGCCCTCTTCGATAAACAGAGTGAAGGGATAGAGGGACACATTGTTATTGCCGGAGCCGTAATAATAGCTGTTCTCATCCGGATATTCGGAGATCTCCACGACCTTCCCCTCACAGGCAGTCCCAGATTCCATGGAGGTCAGAGACATCGTCTGCCCCAGAGAGATCTCGCCCAGCTCCAGTTCGCTGACCGAGGCGGTGACATAGTATCCTCCGCCGCCGGAGACATCGATGAAGGACTCATTGTTGACCTTGGACTCGTCGGCATCCCTCACCGCGGTAATCACGCCGTCGATCTGACTCACCACCGAGCTTCCGGAGAGCTCTGTTTCCAGTCTCGTAAGCTCCACCTTCGCCGTGCGGATCTCCAGATCCAGGTCACGGATCTGCTCCTCCAGGCTGCTGCGCATCTCCGCGATCTCGGCCGCCGTATAGGTGACGCCGCCCGACTCATAGAAATCGCCGCCGTAGGAATCACCGCCGAAGATATCATCACCGGACTCCTCTTCTGCCTCAGTTTCTGTCTCTGTCAGATCGCAGATCACACCGTCCACACAGAGTTCCAGCATTTCAAAACGGTATTCTCCGCCGCTTCGGGTGATCCTAAGCTTCCAGTAGGACGCGCCTTCCTCCACCTGCAGCACCACATAGGCTTTCTTCTTCCCCTGGCACAGATACGCGAGAAAATCCTGCGTGAAGACACACTCTGCGTCCCAGTTATATATGTAGGGCTTGTTCTTCTTCCCCTTGCCGTCCACCAGCTCCGGATATCCGTCCTCCGCCGCGCTGGTCTCCTCCGGCGTCTCTGTCGTCGGCGCAATCGTCGTCGGTTCCTCCGCAGTGGGAGCCTCCGTCGTCGGAGTCTCCGTCGTCGGGACGTCCGCGGTCGGGTTCTCCGTGGCAGGGACTTCGGTCATCGGTTCCTCCGTAGTCGGAATCTCCTCCGAGGATTCCTCCGGACTCCCGGACACGTTCCCGCCGGTTTCTTCATCCCCGGAGGTCCCCGCTTCCGTGCTCTCCTCCGATGGCTCCGTCCCCACATCGTCCCCGGGCTGCAGCGCGGAGAGGCTGCGCGCCAGCACACGAAGCGCCGCCGTGCCAGACCATGACGTTGAAAGCGCGCCGATTGTCTTTGTGTTCACGGAGATCTCCGAGCTCTCAGCTGCAGACGCGGTCGCTGCCGACAAAAGACCCATTTCGGCTTCTGTCTGAGTGCTGCCCTTCTTATCCGTGTCAGCAGCGATCACTTCGGTCGCCGTATCATTTTCTGCCCCGCGCCCGGTCACACCAAATAGATTCCCCGACAGATCTACCTGATTTTTCTCAGAGATCACTGCCCCGGCTTTGTAGGTCTTCACCTTCTCCAGGTTCTTCTTCGCCGTTTCCAGATCCAGCTCCAGCTGCTGAATCTCCAGATCCTTCTTCTCTACCTCTACCTCCGACAGCGTCGTGTCATAGGTCATCAGCACATCGCCCTTGCTGACGCTCTGCCCCTCCGTGACGAGCACCTCCTGCACGGTCTGCGTCGAGGAGAGATACACCGACTGCGTCTGGTCCGTGGTGACTGAACCATAGGTATACTGCATATCCTCCCAGTAATCCGTCATGGCCAGCTCCGCCACACTGTATACGTTCACTGCCTCGGCGGAGGATTTCCGCCAGTACAGGCCGCCTGCCGCCAGACCGGCGATGAGAACTGCCGCCAGCGCCACAGCCAGGAGCCTTTTTCCCCATTTCTTCATTCCGCCGCCTCCTCTCGCGCGGGTCCGGACAG
>JAJQCL010000101.1:2046-7140 GCA_021202715.1 Lachnospiraceae bacterium | reverse complement strand
CCCCTCGTCGTTAAGCTGCCGAAAGATGTCCATCACCTGATCGCCGGAGTGCGTATCCAGCGCTCCGGTGGGCTCATCCGCCAGCAGAATCCGCGGATTCCCCACCATGGCCCGGGCGATCGCCACCCGCTGACACTGGCCGCCGGAGAGCTGCCCGGAGCGAAAGCTCATCCGCTCTCCCAGGCCAACCTTCTCCAGGGCCTCCGCCGCAAGACGGCGGCGCTCCTTCTTCCCCACACCCGCATAGAGCAGCGGCAGCGCCACATTGTCCAGCGCCGTGAGCTTCGGCAGCAGATGGAAGGTCTGAAAGACAAAACCGATATATTTGTTGCGGATCTCCGCCATCTGATTGTCGCTCTTCCCGGAAATATCCTGCCCCTCCAGGAAATATGAACCGGAGGTAGGAATATCCAGGCAGCCGATCAGATTCATCAGAGTCGTCTTTCCCGACCCGGAAGGCCCCATGATGGCGATGTAGTCCCCCTCCTCCACCGACAGGGAAATGTCCTTCAGCACGTGGACGGTCAGATTCCCCTGGGGATAATCCTTATAAATATGCTGTAATTCAAGAATCATCTACTCCACCCCCGCAGGATCTGCCTCAGACGCTTCCTCTGCCTCGAACTCCTCCATGTCATAGCTATCTGCACCGATCTCCGCATCATAGAAAGCACCGTCCAGATCACTGTCACTATATACATTTTCATCGTCGGTACTCACACTGTCGTCACTGTACACGCCATCGTCGCTATATTCACCGTCATCGCTGTATACATCATCGTCGCTGTATTCGCCGTCGTCCGCCGCAAAATAGCTGTCGTCGTAACGAGTCACGGGCTGCCCTTCCTTCAGCGACTCGTCGGGAATGGCGATATAATCAGCAGCCTCCAGGCCGCTCTCAATCTGGTATTCGTCCAGCTCCTCATCATACTCGCCCAGAGTCACCGTCCGCTTCTCCAGCTTATCGTTATCATTGGCCACCCAGACACAGGCGCCGTCCTCCAGATCCAGATAAACGGACGCCAGCCAGAGGCCTTCCCGCTCCGCGTCCTGCCCCTGGTCCATTTCAATGTAGACATGCTGCCCCATCATCAGGCCCTCAGAATCCTCCAGTGTCACATAGAAGGGATATTTGGAAGACTGTGAGCTGCTGTCGCTGTAATAGTAATAGCTGTTGCTGCTCTCCGGATTCTCCGTATCCACATCGCCCATGATGCCCGTCCAGGTCTGGTCGGAATCCACCCGGGAGCGGATGATGACGCTCTGCCCCGTCAGCTCATAGATCGAAGACACGTTCATCTCATTAACCGTGCCCTTGACCCGGTACGCACCTGTCTCCATAAGGACGATATAGGGCTTCGCATTTCCATAGTCATCCGTCGCCCCGTCCTCATTGATGGTCTGGACAATGCCGTCGATCTCCGACTTCACCTCGGCGTTCTCCAGGCTCTTCTCCAGCCCCTCCAGCTCCACCTTCTTCGTCATGAGATTGTACTCATTCTCCTTGTTTTCCGCCTCCAGCGTCTGAATCTGGATGCTGTAGGCTAACTGATCGGACGAAGAAGCCTTCTTCTTGTCCTTCTCCAGCTGAGCAATCTCATTCGCCGTGGACTCGATCGTGTTCTCCAGCTTTTCGAGCTCCAGCTGCGCCGTCTCGATGGAGAGCTGAATCTCGTCCGTGTCGTAGGTAAAGAGCACGTCTCCGACCTGCACCGTGTCCCCCGCCTCCACCAGCAGCTCACCCACGGTCCGCTCCGCATCCTTCTCGATCTCCTGCGTCGCCTGCGCTACGACCTCCCCGGCGAAACGATCCTGCACACCGACATTTCCCAGGCCCGCCAGCATCGACACCGACTGCACAGCCACCGTGTCGGCCGACTCTCCGCCGCCCGCACAGCCCGTCAGGCCCAGTCCGGCCGCCAGCGCCAGCAGAACCAGCGTCCTCCCTGTCTTATTCATCGCGAAAATCCCCTTTCTCCGGTCAGCGGCCGTCATCCGCCCGCCCCGGTCTTTGTCTGATCATTTTAGCAAAAATTTTTGAGTAAATACGAAACAGATTCTGAAGATTTCTTTAAGGTGGAGGTTATTTACTTTTTACATCTTTTTGTCGAATAAGGCAAAAAATCCGCTCATGTTTTTGAGATTTCAGGCAGAAAATTCGCTCATACTTTTGTGGCTTCATCTTGAAAACTCGCTCATGTTTTTGTATAATAGGGAGGCGGAAGGGAGGAAGTATACATGCTCTATCTGAAACGAAAAATCGATCAGTTCCTGACGGACTGGAAAAACACGCCGAATCATAAACCGCTGATCGTAAAAGGCCCCCGTCAGGTGGGAAAAACCGAATCCATCCTGCGTTTTTCAAAAGCTTATTACAATAATGTAATCTATATCAACTTTGTGGAAGAGCCGAAGTATAAGATGATCTGTGAAGACGGCTACAAGGCTGACGATATCATCAAAAACATTTCCCGTATCGACCCTTCCAGACGATTCATCGCCGGAGATACCCTGATTTTCTTTGATGAACTGCAAGATTTTCCCGATATAGCGACTTCTTTAAAATTTTTTCATCTGGATGGCCGCTTTGATGTAATTTGCAGCGGTTCCCTGCTGGGCATTTCCTATCAGCGCATTGAAAGCAACAGCGTAGGCTATAAGACAGATTATGATCTGTTTTCGATGGATTTCGAAGAATTCCTCTGGGCTAAAGGTTACGGAGATGAAACAATCGCAGAACTGCTGACCCACATGAAAGAGTTGAAGCCTTTCTCGGCACTGGAAATGGAAATTTACAACAGGCTCTTTCTTGACTTCTGTATTCTGGGAGGGATGCCCGCCGTAGTACGGCTTTATATCGATAATGGCACGTTCGAAAGAACGCTGGAGTTGCAGCGTCAACTTATTGAAGACTACAAAGAGGATGTCCGCAAATATGCTGATGGCGTAGACCAGACAAGAATTTTGAATATCTTCAACCGTATTCCCGTTCAGCTCGCCATGGACAACCGAAAATTCCAGATCTCCAAGGTTGCCTCGGGAGCGCGGTTCAAGGACTACCGGGGCTGTATTGAATGGCTGGAGAGTGCCGGTATTATCAACGTCTGTTATTGTCTGCACTTCCCGGAGCTGCCCATTAAGGGGAATTTTGACACGTCGAAATATAAAATCTATCTGAAGGACTCCGGGCTGCTGGTGGCTCTGTTGGATGATGAGGCACAGGATGACCTGCGAGCCAACCGGAATCTGGGCGTATACAAGGGTGCTCTCTATGAAAACATTGTAGGAGAAGCCCTTTCCAAGTGCGGCTATCCTCTCTGCTACTATAAACGAGAAAATTCCACACTGGAAGAGGATTTTTTTGTCCGTACGAGAAAGAGCCTGCTGCCAATAGAGATAAAATCCACCAATGGAACAGCAAAATCTCTCCGCAGCCTCATCAAAAGCGACCATTATCCAGACATTCAATATGGACTGAAACTGACTGCAGGCAACATCGGCTTCCGCGATCATATCTTTACCTTCCCATACTTCTGCACCTTCCTGTTGCGGCGATATTTGGCGGAGGTGGAGTATTAAAGCGCCCCTGCGCATACAAAAAAGGCATCCCTCCGCGCGCTGTGGATTGGGATGCCCCATGCTTTTTTCGATTTTGTTTTTCACTGAACCTTAGTCCAGCTTCACGCCCTTCAGCAGATCGCCCAGGCTCGTGGTCGCCTTGCCGGTCTCCTTGTAGTTGAAGAAATCTCTTTCCTCGCGGTCTCTGTGATCACGGGGTCCTCTGGAGGGACGGTCGCCGTTGCGGGCGGGCGCCTCCTGCAGAGCCTTCATGCTCAGGCTGAGCTTGCCTTCCTTGATGGCGATGAGCTTCACCTGGACTCTCTCACCCTTCTTCAGGACGTCGGAGGGCTTCTCCACTCTCTTATAGCTGATCTGGGAAACATGCAGCAGACCAGACAGACCATTATCCAGATTGATGAATGCGCCGTACTCCATCAGGGAATCCACAGTGCCCTCCATCACATCGCCCACCTGGCAGGCCTCCATCGCAGCCGCTTTCGCTTCCTTCTGACGGATCTTGATGGCCTCACGGGCAGACAGAACCAGCTTCTTGTTCTCCTTATCTGCAGTGATCACGACGACCTCCACGGTCTTTCCCTTATACTCTTCCAGATTCTCCACGTAGCCGGTGGACAGCTTGGACGCGGGGATAAATCCGCGGACATCGTCCACATAGGCAACAACGCCGGCCTTCACCGCGCTGTCGACCTTCACGGGGAAGATCGTTTTCTCCTTCAGCATCGTCTCGAACTTATCCCATACAGGATCCTCGTTGGGCGGGCCCTGCTTGATGGACTCTTCCAGTTCCGCGGCATAGCTTTCCATGGACTCTGTGGGAGTCTCGGCCACCGCAGCTTCCGTCGTCACGGCTTCCGCTTCGGCCGGAGCCGCGGCCTCAGCTGTCTCTGTCACGTTCTCGACGGTCTCGACCGCCGCTTCCTCTACAACCTGTGCTTCTTTACACATGCCAAAAACCTCCTACGTACCGGTATTATTTCCCTAAATTTTGTGTCTGAGTGTCAGGAACGGGAAATAACCCCTGGGACTTCCACACTCCACAACGTACGTACTCCGATGTATTATACCATCCTCGTCTGCGTATTTCAATTCTTTTTGCATTTTTCGAAAGACTTTCCGGGGAAAATTTCTCCGAAAAGCCTCCGATTTCCCATCACACAAGGCGCCATCGGCTCATAAAATACGATATACGCTCCCACAGCGGAGCGAAAAATCCCATCCGGCCGGGTGTTCATATACAGGCGGCTTCGGCCGCCGCTACATAGCGGCACCCGGCATCGGCGGGAGCTCCCCGGCCTGTTTCACCAGAAGAAGCCAGGTACCGGCCTCCGGTTCTCCGGTGAGCTCCGGGTTCACTTCATAGATCCTCTCCACCGTCGTATAATATTTCTTGGCAATCTTCCATAAAGTATCTTCCGGCTGCACCAGATACCCCACCACACCGGCCACCTGCCGGAACTTCTCCTCCTCCTATGGGACCAGCGACACCTCGGAGCCCAGGCGGGCCGGCGCCGG
>JAJQCL010000101.1:0-2036 GCA_021202715.1 Lachnospiraceae bacterium | reverse complement strand
ACGGTCTCCGGCGGGTGGATCATTGTGTCCAGGGCCATAGAAGCCCGAACCTCCACCTCGTTCCCTCCCAGCATAAGGAAATTCAAATCTTCCAGCTGTGGATGCACCTGAAAGATGCAGCCGCTCTCGATCCCGCGGGCCTCAACCAGATGGCGGAAAGGAAGGGCACGCTGCACCGAACGCAGAGGATGAAGGTCATCCGCAGACATCACCAGCAGCGAAATATGAAGTGCGCCCTCGACGGACAGCCCCTCCTCCGTGGGACGCATTTCATCTTGGAAAATTTCCCCTGCGCCGTAACAGATCTGCAGGATCTTCTCCTCCCCGGAGAGATCGACTTTTTCATCAATCCGACACGAAGCGTTGTTGCGGACCAGGATCTGTGTCAGTCGGGTCTCCCGCTCTGTCAGGACCGCTTCCCGGGCCGGAGAATAAAGATCCGCTATGACCTCCTCCTGCGACTCCTGATAGAGCTTGAGCGTAAGTCCCAGCAGCGCCTCCATCTCCAGGACACGACGCTCCTCATCGCCATCCTCCCCCACCTCCCAGTCGCAGCGGCTCATCTGAACACGCAGATCCAGAATCATGCCGGACGTGCAGCCCTCGACCTCCACGTCGCCTTCAAAGGGCACGGAGAATTCGCACCATTGCACGGGCATCTGAATATCCTCCGCCTGGTACAGCACAAAACCGGCCAGCTCTCCCCGCAGGCTCACCCGTCCCTCCTCCGGCCGCGCCTCGCAGCGGCACAGGCGGATATCTGTCCAAAGGATCTCCCGGATATTTGGTTTATTTCCGGAGAGCTTCACCTCCTCCCGCACGCGATAGGTCTCCCGCCGTGAAACAGCGATCTGCGTCACGGGAAGATCGCGCAGCTTCTTCTCAACCGGTTCCTCACAGTGAACACCGCTGATCAGCTCCTCTCTCTCCAGCGCTTCCGCCTGCACCGTTACAGTGAGAACCGCCTGGATGCGGAGCTTCCGTGAATGTACGATCTCCACGGTCAGATCCTCCAGAGCCCAGTCCGCCGTCACAGTATCCCGGTCTCCGGCGCCGGGCAGAGAGAGGCTTTCCGTGAAAGGAAGGAGCACCGACAGAGCCATGAGGCTCTCCTTCTCCTCATCCGTGCCGTACAGGATCTCCGTTCGCAGACGACCGTTTAAGACCCCCTTCTCCCCGGCGCAATGCACCTCCTCCAGCTCCGCCGTCCCCCGGGACAGGATGATGCGCCCCACATCCGGCCGGGCATCCGGCACATTTCGATCCTCATCCATGGTCACCTGGACGACCGCTCGCCCCGTAGGGCGACTCATGTAAATATACTTTCTGTCAAGCTCCATTTGGCATACTCCTCTCTCCGCGTTATCGAAAGACCACCGGTTCCTCCCGCAGCGCTGTCTTGATAACAATGACCGGCTCCGAGCCCTCTGACTCTCCCTCTTCGGTCGTGTCCGGCCCGATCAGCTCAGTATCCAGAACCAGCGTATTTTCAGTCAGTTACAGTTCCTTCACCTGAATGCTGTAGCCGCCGGTCTCCTGGGCTCCATAACCGCAGACCAGATACAGTGCGTCCGCGGTGCTGTAGGTCAGCCGAAAATCGCCGGAGCGCTTCTCCTCGATGACCGACGCCAGCTCCTGCGGAATTTCCTGATCCGCCACCACCGTGTAATCCAGATCGGCCACCTTCGTCTCGCTGTCGCTGCTGCACCCGGTCAGCAAAACGACCGCCGCCAGAAATACCGCCCATATCCTCACAGTCTTTGCCTCTCCTGTCATGCCTGTCTGATGGTAACCTATGCGGGATCGCTGCCAAATATGCTGCTCCCTGCACAGTTCTCTTAAATACATAAAAATCTCCATCCATGAGAGCAGCACCTTCTCTTGATAACAAAAAAAAATTATGGTAAGATTTTTACAATCACAAACGTGTGTATTCCTGCGTTTTTTATTGAAGGAGGCGTCCGCGTGAACAAAAAGATCCTTCCGATCGGAGTCGACAACTTTTCTGATTTTCACCGCATGAATTATTACTATGT
>JAJQCL010000048.1 GCA_021202715.1 Lachnospiraceae bacterium | reverse complement strand
GTCCGTATACATTTGATGGTTTTACCATTAAATTAAACTCAACGGCGACAGAATGTGAAGGAACTGTCGCCTGGAAACTATTTATTCACTCCAAATGAAGAGGAGAAAGGAGGTTTTTCCAGAATGAAAAAGTTTTGGAAATGGTTGGACGAAGACTTCGAAGAGACGATTCTGATGTTCTTCCTGGTTATCATGGCGTGCGTCATGATGTGGCAGATCATCATGCGTTACTTCTTCAAGGCGTCCATGTCCTGGCCGGAGGAGTTCTGTAGGTATTTGTTTGTCTTTTCGGGCTTCTTATCCATCGGCTACTGTGTTCGCCGGGAAAAGATGCTGAAGGTCGACATCCTGCTGGGATTTTTCCCTGAAGGACTGAAGAAGGCTGTGGATCTTATCGGCCGCATTGTTACGCTGGTGTTCTTCGCGTATCTGACCTATTATGCGTATTTCGCCACGATGAACTCCAAGGCGGGCGGTATGAAGAGTTCGGCCATGGGCTGGCCGATGTGGATCATCTACGGATCGGTGTTCGTCGGCTCGGCGATCGGTGTGGTGCGTGAGATTCAGGACCTGTATCGCTGGTTTAAGAAAAACACGAAGAAGGAGGAAGCGAAATCATGTTAGGACTTGTATTCGGTATCTTCCTGGTCGCCATGATCCTGGCGCTGCCGATGGGCGTGGCCATGGGTGTGGCCACGGTCATCCCCCAGCTGATCAACAGCTCCTTCGCCGGAAATATGAACTACGTCATCCAGGCCATGATCTCCGGTCTGAACACGACCCCCATTCTGGCCATCCCGCTGTTCATGCTGTCGGGCGCTCTGATGACCCGCGGCGGCATCGCCAAGAAGCTGTTTGATGTCTTCGCTTACATCGTTGGACCGCGGACGGCCGGGATTCCCTGCGCCGTGGTTCTGCCCTGTCTGTGCTATTGCGCGATTTCCGGTTCCGGTCCTGCGACGGCCGCGGCCGGCGGCGCCATGTGTATCCCGATCCTGGTGGATCTCGGTTATGACAAGGTGTTCTCCGCGGCTATCGTGGCGACGGCCGGCGGCCTGGGCGTCATCATCCCGCCCAGCATTCCTTTCATCATGTATGGCCTGTTTACCGGTACTTCCGTGGGCGATATGTTCACGGCCGGTATCCTGCCCGGTATCCTGATTGCAGTCTGCATCATGTTCTACTGCTGGCTGTACTGCAAGCGCAACGGTGAGGACAAGGAGAAGGTAGCGGCGAACTACCACGCTCTGAAGGAGCAGGGATTCTGGAAGGTCTTCAAGACCGGCTTCTGGGCTGTGCTGACCCCCGTCATCATCTTGGGCGGTATCTACGGCGGTATCGTGACTCCGACCGAGGCGGCCTGCGTGTCTGTGTTCTACGCCCTGATTGTCTGCCTGTTCATCTATAAGACGATCAAGATCAGGGATATCCCGTTGCTGCTCAAGGATTCCATCGCTTCCTATGCGCCGCTGCTTCTCTGCATCGCTCTTGCACAGGGCTTCAGCCGTATCCTGGTTCTGCTGAAAGCTTCCACCTATGTACAGAATCTGTTGAACAGCTTCGTGAGCAGTAAGTTCACCCTGCTGATCATCCTGATCGTTTTCCTGCTGATCCTGGGTATGTTCATGGACTGCGGCCCAGCCGTTATGATCCTGGCTCCCATCGTTCTGCCCGTGGCGGAAACCTACGGAGTGGATCCTGTTCATCTGGGTATCATCATGGTGACGGCACTGGCTGTTGGCTTCGTGACGCCGCCGTTCGGCATGAACCTCTTTGTTACGGCACCGCTGGTCGATGTGCCGGTGGCAAAGCTTGGCACGAAAGCGCTTCCTTTTATTGGTACCTTCATCATTGCACTGTTGCTGATCGCCTTTATCCCGCAGATCAGTCTGATTCTTCTGTAGTTGCTGTGTGAATGATGTTGATTCTGATGGTTCCGGCGCAAAAGCGCCTGAATACATAAAAAGTTCGTTAGGAGGAACGAATATGAAAAAGAAATTTGTAGTGTACGCTCTGTGCGCGGCAATGGTTCTGTCCATGGTCGGATGCTCCAGCAGTGACAGCAGCAGTGACACCACCGCGGCCGCCGACACCACGGCTGCGGCTGAGGAAACCACCGGCGCGGCGGATGACACCGAAGCAACCGATGAGGAAGGCGAAGAGACGGAGGCAGCTGACAGCAGCACCACCGAACTCTCCGATGACATGACCGTTGATGAGATGAAGGCCTATGCCTCTGAGGGTATGGAGACCAGCATTGAGTGCGATCCGATCGAAATCTCTCTGGCCTGCTCCGGTACTATGGAAGGCACCGCGATGGGTTATGCTGTTGAGTATGCGACTGAGGCCGTCAGCGAGTGGACGAACGGCAACTTTGTCGTGACCTTCTATCCGGGCGGCGAGCTGGGCAGCGATACCGAACTGATCGAGTCCGTGCAGCTGGGTACCGTGGATATCTTCACCGGCAGCCCTTCCTCTCAGGGTACTTTGATCCCCAACCTGAACGTGCTGGATATCGGCGGTCTGTATACGGATGTGGACGATTGCAACGAGGTTCTGGAGGATATGTTTGATACCTTTGCTTCCTATTATGAGGAGAAGGGTCTGCACCTGAGTGCTCTGTTCGCAACCGAGTTCCGTATCCTGACTTCCAGTAAGGCGATCGAGACGGCCGATGATCTGCAGGGCCTGAATATCCGTGTGCAGGATAACACCTACCACATGACCTTCTGGAGCGAGCTGGGCTGCAACGCCACGCCTCTGGCTTTCGGCGAGCTGTACATTGCTCTGCAGCAGGGCATGATGGACGCGCAGGAGAACCCGTGGGCTTCCATCGTGGGTACGAAGCTCTATGAGGTACAGCCTTACATCATCAAGACCAACCACATTCCGTTCGTGTCCACATTTGTTATGAACGGTTCCAAGTACGAGTCCATGAGCGACGAGCAGAAGCTGGCCTGCGATCAGTTCATCGAGTACTGCAAGAGATATACTCTGGCAGCGACTCCTGCTGACGATGCGGCTCTGCAGGCAACCTGCGAAGAGTATGGCTGCACAGTGACGGATGCTTCCGATGAGATCCTGGCACTGATGGCTGCTGCGTCTGAGCCTGTTATCGAAGAGATGAAGGCCAGCGGAGATGTCGACACCGATCTGATCGACACCTACGTGGCGAATGCCGAGGCTGCTTCCGCTAACTAATTGTGGGCAGAGGCAACAGCACAGGCTGTGAGCTGACATGAGAATGAGGCGGCTGCATGGATTTGCGGCCGCCTTTTTAAAACGGTATACTGAGATCTGTGCAGAGCCTGAGGAGATCTGCCTGGATCTGAATATACACAGAATCCAGCATCATTGGATTTGAACTTCAATAAAGGAAAAGAGAGGTATATAACATGTTGAGAGAGACAACGGTTGAAAACGGAAAGGTGCGGGGCGTCGCCTGCGGGTGGCCCTCCATCACTGCCTACTACGGCATCCCCTACGCGGCGCCGCCCGTGGGAAACCTGCGCTGGCGGGAACCGCAGCCGGCCGCGGATTGGGACGGCGTGCGGGACTGCGCCCGCCCTTCGGCCAAATGCTGGCAGATGGGAGTGGGGAAGGGTTCCTTTTTCGAGAGAGAATTCTATCCGGTCGAAGAGGAGATGAGCGAGGATTGCCTCTATCTAAATGTGTGGACGCCCGCGCAGAGCACGGAGGAGCGCTGCCCGGTCATTTTCTGGATCCATGGTGGTGCTTTCATGACCGGTTACGGGCACTCGGCGCATTTTGACGGGGAACATTTCGCCAGACAGGGTGTGATCCTCGTGACGATCAACTATCGTCTCAATGTCTTCGGCTGGATGGTCGATCCGGCGCTGTCGGCGGAGTCAGAGCACGGCGTATCCGGGAACTACGCTCTTCTGGATCAGATCGCGGCACTGAAATGGGTGCGGCGGAATATCGCGCAGTTTGGCGGCGATCCGGATAATATTACGGTGGCGGGTCAGTCGGCTGGGGCCGCCTGCGTTCAGGCGCTGGTTTCTTCTCCTCTGACGCAGGGAGACATCGCCCGGGCCATCTTCCAGAGCGGCGGCGGGATGGACGCTCTGCCGGATATGACGTATCCCAGCCTGGCTGACGTAGAAGCGAAAAGCAATCTCAGGGAGAGCCTGGGTGTGGCGACGATCGAGGAAGCGCGTGCTCTGAGCGGTGAGGAACTGCTGGAGCGCTGGCGGCGCACCATGCCTGGACCGGCGATCCAGCGGACGCCTGTGATCGACGGCTATGTACTGCCGGAGCCTACGGCGGATGTGGTCTATGAACGAAAATACCCCCGTATTCCGTATCTGGTCGGTTATACGGAGAAGGAGGGCATCGTGGTCTCTCCGACTCCGGAATCCTATCGCGAGCTGGCAGACATTCTGTATGGAGCGAGGGCGCAGGAGTATCTGGCTCTCTGCCCGATGGAAGAAGAGGAGACTTTCGCGTCGCTGCGGGACAATTTCTTTGCGGAGTCTCTGCAGGCAGGCTGTGAATCCTGGGCAGAGCTTCTCGATGAAAACGGAGACGGTCCGGTTTACGTCTACCGGCTGGCGCGGATGCTGCCCGGTGACGACAAAGGCGCCTTCCACGCAGCAGATCTCTGGTATGTGTTCCAGACCTTTATGCGCGGCTGGCGGCCCTGGGAGGGGCGCGACTATGAGATCGCCCGTACGATGAACACCTGCTGGGCCAATTTCGCGAAGACCGGTAACCCGAACGGAGAACGTCTGCCGGAGTGGACGCCTTTTACCCGGGAGAACCCCGGCACGCTGGTGATCGGAGATGAGACGACGGAGATGAAGCAGCTTACGGACAATCCCCGGGTGGCTTTCCGCCGGAAGTATCTGGTGGGACATAAAAAATAAATAATGCTACTAAACGCAGTTAGAAAAACCTTCCCCTGTCAACGCTGGTTTAAAATATCAGCATTGACAGGGGAAGGTTTTCTGACAAGGACAAGCGGACAGGCACCGTCTGTTGTTTAAGGAATCAATGGAAAACTGTCACATGGTCGAAGCTGAAGAAAGAATTTCTTCCTTCAGGCGGCGGATGGTATCCACATTTTCTTCGAGAGCTTTAGCAATCTCTTCGTCGGAGTTTCCTTTGCGAAGTTTCTTTGCAACCTGGCTTCGCAGTTTATCCTGCTCCCCCTGCATGATCCCCTCTTCAATACCTTCTTCTTTCCCCTTTTGGAACCACTCGGTGCGCTCCTGACGCATATGATTCTCTTCGTCATATTCGTAGATACTCATAAACTTCACCTCCGCACGATTCCTGGTGAGGAAATCTGCCAGAATTACCT